>JAMFSY010000050.1 GCA_026225555.1 Methylacidiphilales bacterium | reverse complement strand
CGCAGTCGATCGGCCCCGGACGGAGCGCCGTCCGACCCACGCGGGAGAATTGGAGCAGATGCTCGATGAGCAGGCTCATCTCGTGGGTGGAATCGGCGATGATCTTCATGTAGTTCCGACGGGGGCCGACGTCCTCGGGATGCTCGCGAAGGAGTTCCAGATAGCCGTCGATGTGGCGCAGGGGCGCGCGAAGATCATGCGAGACGGAGTAGCTGAAAGTCTCGAGCTCCTGGTTCGCCGCCTCCAACTGGGCCGTGCGCGTGCGCAACTCCTCGTTGAGCGCCTCGATCCGTTGGACCGCCTCGGTGCGCTCGCCGACCTCCCTCTGCAATTCCCTATTGGCGAGGCGTAGTTGCTCGGGGCTGGGCAGGGCGAGCGCCTTGGGAACCAGGCGGACGAGCAGGATGGCGGTGACAATGGAGGTCGCGGCGGTGAAGGCCTTGATGATGCCGGCCAGCCAGTAAATGGGATGCCAGACGTTGATGATTTCCAGCGCATGGGTCGTGCCGCAGGCCACGATGAAGACGGCGAAACAAAGGAAGATCCAATCGAAAGCCAGGTCCTTTCGTCGCGTGACGAAGTAGACGAGAGTCAGGGGGATGGAATAGTAGGCTAGGGCAATCAGGCCGTCGGAGATGACATGCAGCCAGATGATCCGCGAGTCCCACAGGTAGCAGCAGCCGTGGGGCATGAATCCATCGGAAGAGAGGAGCCGATGGAGGAGATCCATGGGGCGACTTTATCAACCTGGGAATTCTGTCGTCACGGCTGGATTTACGAAATGCGCGCTCAGGCGGGGACGAGCTTGGTTCCCCCGTCCAGGATGCTGCGGACACAACTCAGGACGCCCTTGGTGGTGTAGGGCTTGGGGAGGAACGCCTCGATTTCGAGACCGTCCAGCCGCCCCATGAATTCCTTGGGGGAATAGCCGCTGGCCATGAGGAGCTTGATTTTCGGCTGACGTTCCCTCAGTTCCATGCAAAGGGTGATGCCATCGACTTTGGGTAGTCCAATATCGGAGAACACGAGTTCGATCGTTTCCCGGTTCGCTTCGAAGATGTTGAGCGCCTGGTCGCGGTCGTGGGCGAGCAAGACTTCGTAACCGTGGCTCTCGAGGATCGTTTGCAGGAAGAAACCTACATCCGCCTCGTCCTCCACCACGAGCACCGTCTCGGACCCGCTCAGGGCTGGATCGGTCACGTGTACCGGGCTGGTTTTTTTGCGCAGATTCTGCTGGGGAACGGGAAAGAAGAGCTGAATCTGGGTGCCCGCACCGGGGGTCGATTCGACGTGGATCCAGCCGTTGTGCGCCTGCATCAGGCCATAGACCACGGGCAGGCCGAGACCGGTGCCGCGGCCCCGTTCCTTGGTGGTGAAGAACGGTTCGAAGATGTGCTCACGCGTCGTGGAATCCATGCCCGACCCGGTATCCGCGACGGTAAAGCGGATATAATGCTCGGCGGTGAATTCGGGCAGGAGATCGGGAATCGAGTCACCTCCGGTCAATTCGGTGGTGAGGGCGATCCGTCCGCCATTCGGCATCGATTCCACAGCGTTGGCGACAAGATTGTTGAGGATACGCTCGAATTGGCGGGTATCGGCCAGAATGTTGGGCAGGCCCCGCTTGGGCTCGAAAACCAGCTGAATTTTCGGAGGCAGGGTCGCCTTGATCTGGGGCAGCGCCTCCTGGATGCGGCGGTTGATGTCGGTGGAGATGGTGTGGCCCTCGCCTTTATGGGCAAAGGCGAGCAACTGCTGCACGACTTCAGATGCACGGGTGGCGGCGGCAGTGATGGTCTCGGTGATTTCGAGCACGCGATCGGGGCGGTCGTATTCCATCGTCAAAAGCGAGGCGTGGCCGAGGATGATGGTCAGGATATTATTGAAATCATGGGCGATGCCGCTGGAAAGGGTGCTGACCGCCTCCAGGCGCGCGACCTCCCGCAGCCGCAGTTGCAAATGGCGGCGCAGGGTGCGTTCCTCGGCCTCGGCCAGGGCGCGACGTACGGCGGGGCCAAGTCGCGAGAGATGATCCTTTAAGACATAATCGGTTGCGCCGTTGCGCAGGGTCTCAATTGCCATCTCCTCCCCGATCGTTCCGGAAACGAAGATAAAGGGGATTTCAGGTTTCAGGGCGCGGGCAATTTCCAGCGCGTGCATGCCCGAGAAATTAGGCAGCTTCAGGTCGGCCAGGATGAGGTCGATCAGGCCGGTTTGCAGGGCGTCAAAAACGTCGGAACGGGTCTCGACCCGGTTGATTTCGCATTCGAGCTTATCCTTCAATAGCAGGAGGCGAATGAGTTCCGAGTCTTCAATCGAGTCCTCAATGTGAAGGATGCGCAACGGCTGGTTCATACAAAATGAATGGTCTCTCCAAGCCCGGGGCGAGGGCTAGCACAACAGAGACATGTTCAAGTATCTCTCAACAACGGGAACCCTGCAACTGGGGTGCTCCATTTTTCCAGCTCCCCGCTGACGTTCCATTTAACCTTGGATACGGACGAAGGTTTCGGGGTGGCCGCAAAAATCGAAGATTTTTTGTTCCCGCGTGTGATACGGAACCGATTTAGGGAGGCGCTTCACCGGGAGCTGCCCGAGAATCCCTTAACCGGCCATCACGTAATTCAGGAGCAGGGGGCTTCGACCGCATTCGGCCTGAAGTTTGAGCCAGCTGGCATGGAGCTGATCGTCGGGCCGTGCCCATAGTTCCTGATGCAGCCAGAAGACGGTTTCGGCGTCCCACAGCAGGCGCAACTTTTCCTTGGACGCCAGGGTGCGCGGGCCTTCCCGCAAGAGTCGCTCGCGCAGGTTTTTCTGGATTTGAGAGGAATCTTCCGTGTTGCTGGAACGCTGGCGCACCATGGAGAGGTGGACCGCCTGCACATAGGGGCAGAGTAAGGCATGGGTCCAGAGCGGCGTTCCGGGAAACTCCTCCACCTTTTCGTCGTTGAGGCCGACCAGTTCCGGCGGCGGTTGGACCTCCTCCGGCGTGAGGAAAATCCGCACCGATTTCAGCCACAAGCCGAGACCGCTGGAACTGGTCAGGTAAGCCAGCACCGGGGCGAGAATCCATCCGATAAAAATCGGCGCGAGCCAAAGCCAGCCGGTCGACAGGTAATAGGCGGCCAGGACCTGGGTGACCACGCCGAGGATCGTCAGCCAGCCATAAAGCTTCACGCAATGGGCCATGGAAAGCCCGGCATCGGTGCGGTTCTGCGTGGTCCATTGGATCTGCAAACCGAGCAGCGTCATCAGGACGAACAGGGTGTGGAACATCATCATGACCGGCGCGAGCACCAGCGAGATCAGCATCTCGAGAAGCGAGCTGGCGACAAGGGGGATGAAGCCGCCGTAGAGCTTGCGCTGCGGCAGGGTGGTGAGCACGCCCAGCACCCGCGGCAGGAAGAGCAACACCATGGTGATGACAAAGAGCAGCAGGGTATGCGAAGGCCGGACGGCGCCGAGGTCCTCCGGGCCGGCGGAAAACATCAGAAACCGCGCGCGGAAATAGGTGCCGAATGAACCGGCAACAAGGAAGATCAGCCAGAGAGGCGAACAGAGATAAGCCATGAGCCCGATCCAGATTTGCAAGCGGCTGCCCATGGCCACGCCGCGGGCGAAGAGAAACCAGAAATGCTGGAGATTGCCCGCACACCAGCGGCGGTCTCGCTTGAGCATATCGCTGAGATTGGGCGGCCCTTCTTCCCAACTTCCCGGTTCGTCATAGGCGATCCACACTTCGTAACCGGCGCGGCGCATCAGCGCGGCCTCGACCGTGTCGTGGCTGAGCACATGACGTTTACCCGGATCAGGCACCGGCAGCAGCGGCAGATCGCAATGCTCGATGAAGGGCGCCACGCGGATGATGGCATTATGTCCCCAGTAGGAACCGGAGGACATCTGCGCCATGCTGCAACCCTGGGAGAAAATGGCGCCGTTCACGTGGCTGGAAAATTGCAGCACGCGGCGCAGAAGCGATCCGCCCAGCACCATATAGGGCTGGGTCTGGAGAATGCCGACCTCCGGGTTCGCCTCCATCGCGCGGACGAGGCGGACGAGCGTGGGGCCGGCCATGATGCTGTCGGCATCGAGTACGATCATGTAGCGGTATCTCTTGCCCCAGCGGCGGCAGAAATCGGCCACGTTGCCGCTCTTGCCGTTGATGGAATGGCGGCGCTTGCGGTAAAAGATTTTCCCGAAGGCATTGAGCTTCTGGCAAAGCGAAAGCCAGGCGCATTCCTCCTCGACCCAGTGGTCCGCGCTATTTGAGTCGCTGCAGAGGTAGAAATCGAAATGCTCGATCTGGCCGGTCTTTTCCAGGCTCTGCCACATGTTGGCGATGCCCTTGCTGACCCGCGCGACATCCTCGTTATAGACCGGCACCACGATGGCGGTGGCTGCGAGCGGAATCGTTTCCTCCTTCGCCCGCCAGGGCCGGCGCATGAGATGATGCGGATCGCCCCCGCGCAGCTTGTCGAAGAAGCCGAAAAGCGCCAGGACGAAGCCGATGGCGATCTGTCCGAAAAGCAGAGGGAAAAGTCCCATGACGATGTAGTCCGGGAAGAAGATCCGCTGGCCCGAATAGCTTTTCAGCATCAGGTAAAAGCCGCCCGCCGTCAGCAGGACGGAGAGCCCCATGAAAAGCGTGCGCCGCGCGGCGAAGTCGTCGGGAGGAGGGGCGGTTTTCATAAGCTTATCCGGTCGGGGCGAAGGCTCAAAGCGCCTCCGCGAGCCAAAGGTAGAGAATCGTATAAACGGCGCCCCAGAAAAGAAGGGCGACCGCGAAGGCCTTGGCGTCCCAGCGATGCCAGGTCTGCCGTGCGAGGTCGAGCATCGGCCCGAAATCGAGATGGCGCGGGGTCATGCTCGAGATGTTCAGATCAGGCCCGGCCGTGAGCAGCGTCTGCCGCATCGACCCGCGCAGATCCTCTCGCAAGGGAATTTCCAGAAAAGCGGTCGGCGCGGTGCGATAAAATCGGCTGAGCAGCAACGCGATGTAGCCGTTGGCGAGGATCTTCGAGGGAGCTTCACCCTCCTCGCCCAGGTTGGTTGCCAGCCAGGATGCGAGCCGTTTTTGGGCCTGCTCCATCGTCACCGTGGTCGGATCGCGCGTCGGATCGAGGCGATGGATCTCCCGCGCCTGGTCCAGCAATTCGAGCGCCAAGCGTGAGATATGCGCATGGTCGCGCAACGCGAATGTATTCAGGAATTGGACCAGGCGGTCATGCGCTTCGTTCCACGGTTCACGTTCGTCCGGATGCGTTGACAGGGGTGAGCTCATGGAAAGAGGGCCGTTTCCCGGAGAGGTTATTGGTGCCATGTGTAGGTCCAGGTTTCGGTCAGAGGCTTGGCCTCCGCATCTTGCAGCGCCTTTTCCTTTTGCGGCAGGGCATTATTGGTCATGTCGGTGACCTTCGCCGTGTCGTTGGCCAGTTTCGCCTGGTCGATGGTGGAGCGGAGCTGGGACAGCTCATCCTTCAAGCGGTTGACGCTGGCGTGCGGGAAGAGGCGGCAGGTCAACTGGGTGGGCGTGAAATGCTTGAAGGGGATGACGGTAAATGTGACGCGCCAAGAATTGTCATAGGCATTTTTCTCCACCTTGCTCTCACGCAGAACGGTGCCTTCCGGTGAATAGTCGAGGTTGAGATCGGGCGGCGTATTGGCGGGGATATTTTCGATGCCGTCGCCCATGAAATCGACCAGGAACTGCACCGGGGTGGTATCGGAAGGCGAGGGCTTTTGGGCAGGCGCGGGCGGCAGGGGAGCTGGGGCGGGTGCGGACTTAGCCGGTGCCGGTCCGGGCGTGGCGATGCTTGGTGGTGAACCGGGTGAAACGGAGGGCGCGGGTGCGGGCGGCGGCGCAGGATCGTTGATGAAGGTGGACTTGCAGTAGGCGAGCGGCGGACGGGCCGCATCGTTCATATAGAAGTCGATCGTGTAGTCGAAATCGAGGCGGTCGCCAGCCTTGGGCGATTGAGCGGGTTGCCAGAACAGGACGACATTGTCCGTGTTCGTGTTGTTGGTGGGCAATTGATGCAGTTCGATGGAGCCTTTGCCCCAGTTGCCATGCAGGGTGACCCAGGCGCTGGGGCGCACATTATACCGCGCATCGAGGTCCTGGTAATGCTGGAAGTCCCGATCGCGTTGCACGAGTCCGAATCCCTTCGGATTTTCATCGCCATAACCGTACATCTGGTGAAAGAGCGTTTGCTGAAGCGGCCGCCAGATCCATTCGCCCTTGCTTGTGTTGATGATGAGGCCGTCCGAGTCGTGGATTTCCGGGTGCACGTTGTCACCGAAATGATTTTTGGCGTTCTCCCCGTAGAGATACATGCTGGAAAAAGGCGCGATGCCGAGTTGGGTCACCGCCTGGCGAAAGAAAAGAGTGGCATGGACATCAACCGAGGTCACCGCCCCCGGGCGAATCTTGAACTCATACGCGCCGGCGACGCTCGGGCTGTCGAGAATCGCCTCGAGCACCTGTTGAGTCGCTTCGGGAGCGGGCTCCTGCAGCCACCAATTGGTGAACTGGGGGAACTCTTCCGGTTGTTTCTCCATCCCGGTATCGATGCCCAGGCCGCGGCCGGAAAGTCCGTAAACTTGGTCCCTCGCCAGGGCTCGGAAGTAACTCGCGCCCTGCGTGGTGAAGAAGCCGTTCATGGTGTTGGGTGGCGTCGGGGCCGCGATGGGCAGCGGATAGCGCAGATAGAATCCCGCGTAAGGCAGCGTCGAGGGAAGCGGCGGGTTCAACGGGGGATCGTCGAAGTGAAAAAAGGTGGGAGAATAAGCCAGCGGATGGGTCCCCTTGCGATCCACCGTGTTGATTTCCGGACCCATCGGAAAGGCCTTGGTGATGTGGTAGAAATCGACCTGAAAGGGCAGTCCTTTCTTTTTCCAAAGCCGGTAATCTTCCCTCCAGTTAATATCGCCCTCCTGCTGGGGCGTCAGTTTCTGCATCTGCGGTGGCAGGGCGCTGGGTAGCGGCACATACTTGGTCTGGGCGCGCTGCTGGGCGAGGACGACGACCTGCTCGAACGTGAAGTGATGTCTTTCGCGGCCGCGCAGGGTGACCACCAGCAACACGATGGTGATCAGGGCGAGAGTGAGGTGCAGGCGCATGATTATTTCCGGTGGGAGCTTGTCGGGGGTTCAGGCGTACTTCCACATAAAAGGGCGGACGGTGTTCATGGCGTCACCTCGAATGAGGCGCCCTGCGAGGCATCGGAACCGCCGCCCACCCAGACCTGGTATTCGGTCGGCTCGATCACGCGTTTCATGTCGAGGTTATAGTAGCAAAGCTCATCGAAGCCCAAGGTGAATTCCAAGTGCTTCGATTCGCCGGGCTTGAGGTAAATCCGCTCGAAGCCTTTCAACTCCCGCACGGGTTCCTCCACACTGCCGCCGGTGTTCCGGATATAGAGTTGCGCGATTTCGACCCCCGGCACGGAGCCGGTATTTTTCACATCCGCACTGACCTGGATTTCTTCCGGCGAGGAAAAGAAGTGGGCCTTGGGAGGATGGGTCAGTTCCTCCGTGGAAATTTTCGCCAAGCTCAGCGTCACAGGGGAATAGGTGAAGCGCGTGTAGGAAAGGCCGTAGCCGAAAGGATAAAGCGGCGAGTTGCTCTCATCGATGTAGCGGGAAAGGTACTTGTCCTCGCCCGTGGGCGGATGGCTGAGATCGACGTCCATGGCGGGACGTCCCGTGGGAAGTTGATTATAGAAAAGCGGCTCCTGTCCCACGGCGCGGGGAAAGGTCGCGGGCAGTTTGCCGCACGGGTTGGCGTCGCCGAAGAGGATATCGGCCACGGCGGGTCCGGCCTCGATGCCGGGGTACCACGCTTCGAGAATCGCGGGCACATGCGCCGCCGCCCATTTGATCGCGAGAGGGCGTCCGTCGAAGAGTACCAGCACGGTTGGCTTGCCGAGGCGCGTGATCGCCTCCAGCAGCTTTTCCTGGTTGCCGGGAAGATCGAGCCGCGTGAGCGAGGACGACTCGCCCGTCATGGCGGAGCCCGATTCGCCGAGTGCGAGCACGACGACGTCGGCCTGTTGCGCCGCCGCGATCGCCGCCGGAAAGCCATCGTCGGAATCGGTCAGGATATCGGTGCCCTGCGCGTAAAGTAATTGGGTCTTGGCCCACGTGCAGCGGCTTTGCAACGCGGTGCGCAGAGTGACGGCATCCAGGGGATTGCCCGCCGCGCCCCACGAGCCGAGCATGTCGATCTGCGAATCGGCGAGGGGACCGATCAGCGCGATCTTCGCCGTCTCCTTCGGGATGGGGAGGATGGGCTCAGCATAGGGAACGGTGCGGCCATTCTTGAGCAGCACCATCGTTTCCTCCGCCGCCTCGCGCGCGAAAACGCGCTTTTCCGGCGTGGCGACGTAGGCGGGCTTGGTTTCATCCGCGTAGGGGTGATCGAAGAGGCCAAGCGCGAACTTCACCCGCAGGACCCGGCGCGCGGCCTCGTCGATCACCGCCTCATCCATCTCGCCATCCTTGACCAAGTCGGCCAGGCGCGTGCGGTAGAGGTCGCTTTCCATGTCCATATCGACGCCGGAACTGAGCGCCTTGCGCGCGGCAATCCCTCCATTGGCCGCCACGCCATGATTGATCAACTCGCGCACCGCGCCGAAATCGCTGACGACGAAGCCGTTGAATTTCCACTCGTGCCGCAGGATTTTCGTCAGGGTGAAGGGATCGGCCGTGGCCGGCACGCCGTTGAGCGGGTTGAACGCGCTCATCACGGTGGCGGCGCCCTGGTTCACGGCGGCGTGGTAGGGCGGCAGGTAAACCTGGCGAAGAGAAAGTTCGGACATATCGACGGTATTGTATTCGCGACCCGCGTTGGGCGCGCCATAGGCGGCGAAATGTTTCACACAGGCGGCGACCGAGTCGGGCTTGCTCAGGTCGTCGCCCTGGTAACCCTTGATGTAGGCGCGCGCCATGACGCTGCCGAGATAGGTGTCCTCACCCGCGCCTTCCGTGATGCGGCCCCAGCGAGCGTCGCGGGCGATATCGACCATGGGCGAGAAGACCCAGCGGATGCCGTCGTCCGCCGCCTCTTTGGCCGCGACGCGGGAGACCTTCTCGACAAGATCGGGATCGAAGCTCGAGGCCAGGGCCAGCGGTACGGGAAAAATCGTATGTTCGCCGTGAATCACGTCATAGCCGAAGAGAAGCGGTATATGCAGCGGCGTTTTTTCCAGAGCGACCCGCTGATAGTGATTGGTCGCCTTCGCGCCGACAACATTGAAGAGCGAGCCGACCTCGCCCTTCGCGATCATGTCCTCGTAATCCTCGCGACCGGTGCCGGGCCCGGTCATGATCCCGGCGGAATATTGCGTCAACTGACCGATCTTCTGCTCGACCGTCATGCGGCCGAGCAGGGCTTCCACCCGCGCGTTCAGCGCTTCGCCGACGAGTTGGGCATTAGGCGCGGGCGTGGCATTGGACACCTTGGCGGCATGGCGCCACCCGATGACGGTCAGGATGACAAAGATCGCCGGCAGAAGCAGCACGCTGGCCACGATGAGGCAGTCCTCCAGGGGCGGGATGCGGATGGTGATGACGTAGCCGGGTTTGGACATGGGTACCGCTACCAACTTGAATCATCGGGGAGATGAATCAAGCCCGCAGGGCGGAAAGAGTTTTGCATGGGAATTAACGATGTGTGTTCTCCGTTGCGCGGATGAGGCTGGCGGGATAATTTAGGGGCCATGACCCCGCGCCCTTCTTGCTGGTTTTTGCTGGTCGTTTTTCTGGCTTGGACGGGACTCGGCGGCTGGGCCGCGGCCCAGAGTACACTTCATCTGTCCTCGCCCGCTTTTTCTCAAGGCAAAGCGCTGCCATCCAAATATGCCAAGGGCCATGAGAACCTTTCGCCGCCGTTGAAAATTGAGGGGGTGCCTTCGCAGGCCAAGGCGCTTGCCCTGATTGTGGACGACCCTGATGCTCCGTCCGGGCTTTTCACTCATTGGCTGGTCTGGAATATGGATCCCGGCACGACGGCTCTCGCCGAGGGCGCGCTCCCCATCGAGGCGCAGCGGGGGAAGAACAGTTATGGCGATACCTTTTACGATGGCCCCCAGCCGCCAAGCGGGACCCATCGCTACATCTTCCATCTCTACGCGCTTGATACCTACCTCTCCGTGCCGCCCGGTTCGAAGCGGGACCGGCTGGAAAAAGCGATGAAGGGGCATATCGTGGGCCAGGCCGAGTTGATGGGAACGTATACGGCGGGGCATTAAAAGTCGGGTCATTCTTCGGCAAGCTGGAGGATGACGGGATTCTCAAGATCACCATGAAACCGGGCACTGCGGACACTTACTGGCTGACGCGGTTCGTGCTTCTCCGCTGGTTGGGGCTGGTCTACCTCGTTGCTTTCTTTGCCGCCGCCCGGCAACTCGTTCCGCTGGTCGGTGCGGACGGCCTCACGCCCGCCTCCCTTTTCATCAGTGAAGTGCGCGATCATTTCGGTTCGACCTGGGCGGCGTTCCTGCAATTGCCGATGGTCTTCTGGTTCGATTCCTCCGACGCGGCCCTGCGGATCGTCCCCTGGATCGGCGTGGTGCTCGCCTGCGTGATGCTGGCCGGTTACGCGAACTCGATCATGCTCGCGATCATGTGGATGCTCTACACGTCGATCCTCCACGTCGGGCAGGATTGGTATGGTTACGGCTGGGAAATCCAGCTTCTGGAAACGGGCTTTCTCGCGATCTTCCTCGTGCCGCTGCTCGATGCGCGGCCCTTCCCCGCGCGTGCGCCGCCACTGCCGGTCATCTTCCTTTTTCGTTGGCTGATCATCCGCATCATGTTGGGCTCGGCCCTGATCAAGTTGCGCGGCGATTCCTGCTGGCGCGATCTCACCGCACTCTACTACTTCTTCGAGACGCAGCCGCTGCCGAACCCGGTCAGCCGTTGGTTTTATTTCCTGCCTCATCCGGTTTTGCAGGTGGGCACCGCCCTGACTTTCATCGCGGAACTGGGCGCGCCCTGGTTTGCTTTTGGCCCGCGTCTGGCCCGCACGATTGCCGGGTGCGTGATGATCGGCTTCCAGCTCGTTCTCATTCTTTGCGGCAATCTTTCCTTCTTTAACTGGCTGACCATCGTGCCCGCGCTGGCCTGTCTGGATGATCGTTTCTGGCGCTGGTTCCTGCCGCCGATCCTGGTCGACTGGGCGACGCACGCGCAGCGAAAAGTCATGCCCAGCCGTGGCATGACCATCTCCGCCTGGGTGGTGGTGGTCGTCGTCGCGGTGCTCAGTTTCAACCCGGTGATGAATCTCATCTCATCGCATCAGGCGATGAACACCTCGTTCGATCGCCTCTTCCTGGTCAACACCTACGGCGCATTTGGCGCCATTCAGCGCGAGAGGCTGGTCATCGTTTTCGAAGGCTCAAATGGCGACGATCCGCAAACTGCCACCGATTGGAAGGAGTACACCTTCGCCGCCGGGACATGCGACCCGGCGCGGCCACCGATCCAGATCGCGCCTTACCAGCCGCATCTTGACTGGCAGCTCTGGTTCGCCGCGATGGAGACTCCACATGAATATCCGTGGACGCTGAACCTGGTTTGGAAGCTTCTCCACAACGATTCTGCCACGCTCAGCCTGTTCGCAAGCCATGGCAACCCGTTCCCAGATCAGCCGCCCCGCTACATCCGCGCCGTGCTCTACCGTTACCACTTCGCGCCGCCTCTGAATCCGCAGCACGTCTACTGGACGCGTGATCGGCTCGGTCTCTGGCTGCCCGCGCTCTCCCTGGATAACCGGGCCTTCCAATCGATGCTGCGCGAAGAGGGATGGTTGAAATAGGTCGGGGCCGGACGTCAAAAGAGAAAGGCGAAATTCTCCTCTGAAAAGGTGCCATGCAACCGTAACAATTCGCGGCTTGCGCCCAAGTTATTCACAAGTTATTCACAAGGACGGCAGACAGATAAAAAGAAGCTCCGGCCTTGAAAAAGATACTGATTCTCACCGCCCGCACCGGCGAGGGGGAAAATGTCGTCGGGGCCCATCTTCGCCGAGCGCTTGAGCACTTGGGCTCTCAGGAAGCGCGGGTGGAAGTGCTCGATTTGTTCGACTCCTGTTATGGGCGATTCGATGCCCTGCTGGTCCGTGGCTTTCGCTCCATCGGCGCGCTGGGCGATTTCAACGGCCTGGCCCGCGTGCGCGATGCATTACGGGATGTCCTGCGCAGCCAGGAACCCGACATCGTGATCTCGACCTGCGCTCTTTACGGTCTTTTTCTCGCGGATATTTATCGGGGCGGCAGGACGCGGGATTTCACGCTGATTTCCCTCGTCCTGGAGACCGCGCTGGACGATTCGCCCTGGCCGCGCATTCCGTCCGACTATTTTACGGTGACCAATGAAGCGATGGCCGGAGAATTGATGGCGGCGGGCGTTGCCGAGGAGAAAATCAAGGTCCTCGGGTTCCCCGTGCAACCCTCCTTCGTGAAGAAAGAGCCTGAAGCGGACCTGCCCGATCTCGCGCACGGCGAGCGGCCTCGCATTCTTTACCTGATTAACAGCGCGCGCAAAAAAGCGCCAAAGCTGCTCGATCGACTACTGGAGCATCCCGAATGGGATGTCACCATCTGCGCGGAGGGCGACGAAGACATGGAGCAAATGGCGCGCGCCAGGGCCGCCACCGCGCCGGATCGCTGCGACGTGCTGGCCGAGGGCCGGAATTTGCCGCGGCTATTGCGCCGTCATCATGTCGTGATCAGCCGTGCGGAAACGGGACTCGTGCAGGAAGCGATTGCCGCAAGATGCCCGTTGGTGACACCGAAGATCGGCTCGAAAATCGAGGAGATGGCCATCTCGCTTTTGACGCGCGCCAACGCGGGTGTGCGGGCGGAGAAACCGCGAGAGGTGACCGATTGGCTCGAACGCGCCTTCCGCGATGGAGGCCGGTTGGCGGCTCTGTGGCGGAAAAACCTGGAGCCGCTGGGCCAGCCCGATGGCGCGGTGAATTTCGCCCGGTTCGTGCTCGAGCAGGCCGTCCCTTCGACCATCGTGCCGATCCCGGAATTGCGCGCCTTGCCCGCGCCGGTGATGAATGGAAAGGCGGACCTCGCGGTGATGGCGCGGCGCTTGCGTCGCCTGCCGAAAAAGTTGCTGCTTTGCGATCTCCACACGCACACGACATGGTCGGATGGGAAGCTGACCATTCCGGAGATTGTCGATTTTTACGGGCAGCGGGGCTTCGATTGCCTTTGCATTACGGACCATCTTTGCGATCCGAAACGGTTGCTCGGCCGATTGGTCAATCTCACCGGGCTGGTGATCCCGCCCGGCGAACTGGCCGATTATTTTGAGGCGATCGAGCGCGAGAAAAAGCGGGCGTGGGCGAAGTACGATCTCATGCTGATGACCGGCGTGGAGTTCAACAAGGACGGCTACACCGCGAAGACTTCCACCCATCTTCTCGGCGTGGATCTCAAGCAGCCGATCGATCCGTCGCTTGATCTCAAGAGCCTCATCGCGGAGATCCATGCGCAGGGAGCGCTCGCCATCGCGTCGCACCCGCACGAGATGAAGAGCCACTGGGGCAAGGACACGCTCTATCTGTGGGAGCATGTTGAGGAATACGCGCCGTTGCTCGATGCCTGGGAAGTGGCGAACCGCGACGACATCTTCAACCCGGTCGGACTCCGGAAACTCCCCTTCATTGCCAGCAGCGATTTCCACAAACCGAAGCACATCCACTCGTGGAAGACTGTTCTCTATTGCGAGAAGGAAGCCGAGGCGATCAAGCACTGCATCCGCGTGAACCGCGATGTCTCACTGACGCTCTATCGCGATCACCGCTTCGGGTTGGAGGAGCACCCGCTGCCACTGCCCGCGCTGGAGGATTTGGCCGAGAAGAGCGGATAGAACCTAGTTGGAAAATGAAAGACTAAGAGGTTGCTAAAAAAGCTTCGCTCTCAAAAATTTCGGTCATCCTGAGCTTGTCGAAGCGATCAGTTCTGCCTCGATAAAAGCAAGAGGCGACCAATCTGATCCTGCCACACGTATGCACGACGAGCTCAGGATGACTGTCTTTCTCAGCAAGCTGCTAATTCCGGCTCCAATCCAACATCCGCTGCAGCGGCACGAGCGCCTTCTCGCGCAATTCCGGCGCCATGATGAGCTCCGGCTTTTCATCGCGCAACGCGTCGTAGACTTTCTCCAGCGTGTTCATCTTCATGTAGCGGCAATCGGCGCAGGCGCATCGATCGGTCGGCCCGGGAATGAATTCCTTATCCGGCAATTCCTTGCGAAGCCGATTCAGCATGCCTGATTCCGTGGCGATGATGAAGGAGTGGGAAGGATGATCCCGGCAATAGCTGATCATCTTTTCGGTCGAGCAGACTTCATCCGCCAGCATCCGCACCGCGCGCGTGCATTCGGGATGCGCCACCAGAGGAATATTCGGATGCTCGCTTCGGATCTTCGTCAGGCTCGCGTGGGTGAACTCGATGTGTACGTAACAATTCCCCTGCCAAAGCCGCATCTTGCGCCCGGTGCGCTCCGTCACCCACTCGCCCAGGTTCTGGTCGGGGACGAAAAGAATTTCACGATCCGGCGGCACGTGCCGCACCATGCGCTCCGCATTGCCGGACGTCACAATCACATCGCTCAGCGCCTTCACCTCGGCGGTGCAATTGATGTAGGCCATCACATAGATATTCGGATGCAGCGCCTTGTAAGCGGCGAGCTCCCCGGCATCGCATGAATCGGCAAGGGAACATCCGGCCTCCATGTCGGGCAACAAAACTTTCTTGCCCGGATTCACGATCTTCGCCGTCTCCGCCATGAAATGAACGCCGCAAAAGAGAATGATATCCGCCTGCGACGCCTGCGCCTGGTAGGAAAGCCCCAGCGAATCACCGACATAATCGGCAATCTCCTGAATCTCCTTCACCTGGTAATTATGCGCCAGGATGACGGCATTTTTCTGCTTCTTCAGGGCGAGGATTTGCTCTTGCAACGGACTCATGATGAACCTTACTGCATAGCGCAACCCCCGTCGACCCGCAACCGGCGGATGCACACGCCGGAAATTCCTGCTTTGCCGACGCGAGCGCATGGTCTATCGTCCCATCTCCCCGCACGCGGGAAAGTTTTGGACGGGTCGCATAGCGGTTTAGTGCGGTCGCCTGGAAAGCGGCTGTGGTGTTAAAGCCACCGAGGGTTCGAATCCCTCCCCGTCCGCCCTAGGTTACTTGATTGATAATCAATAACTTGGAAGACGAGGAGAAGACGGTTTTTCGGCTTCCAGAGGGAAGTGTCAGAGAAATTGTCAGAGAATAGCTCTGAAAACGCGGAGTAGGAACCTACTCCATGCGAATCTTGACCAACTTGATGTCTGCTCACTAACGGGCAGAGGCGAGGGTCGGATAGGCTGCTTGTCGGAAAGGAAAACGACATGCAAGACCGTTACTGGATGTTTCAGCGCAAGGGCGTCTTCTACGTCCAAGACAAGCTGAGTGGAAAGCAGAAAAGCCTTAAGACGCGTGATGCCGCCGCCGCCAAGCGGATGTTGGCCGGAAAGAATCAGGCCACCGAACAGCCGCAGATGAACCTGGCCATGGCCAAGGTTTATCTCTCGTGCAAGTCGGACGAAATGCTTGCGCGGACGTGGGACGACGTGATGAAAGAGATGGAGCAGGCTTATACCGGCTCCACGCTGGCCCGTTGGCGGACGCAGATAAAAAGTGCGCCGTTTCAAGGGTTGCGGAAACTTCCATTGCTTCACACGGAAAGCTCCCATTTTCTTGCCGTGCTGCGACATCCCCGTGCGGGAAGCTCCACGCAAAAATGGCTGCGTATCCTGCACAACCGGGCGCTCGATTTGGGATGGATACTGGCTCCGGTGATGGCGCGGCGAATTTGGCCCAAACTGAAGACGAAAAAGGCGAAGGCGATTACGGCGGAACAGCACGCCCGCTTGGTCGCTACCGAGAAGGATGATGAATTCCGGCACTACCTGCAAATGCTCTGGGAAATCGGTGGCGCTCAGACGGATACGGCCCGGTTGCATCGGGACAACGTTGATCTTTTCAACCGCCGCATCACCTACAACCGTCAGAAACTTGAATCCATCGGACAAGGGAGTGTGGCCATTGTCATCGGGGATGACCTGATGAAGCTACTCAATGAGTTGCCGCAAGAGGGCTGTCTCTTCCCGACGATGGCCAAGCAGAATGACAAGGTGAGGGCTTCCCGATTCCGCAAGGTGGCGGATCGGCTTGGATTCACCGACATCAGCTTGCACGGTTATCGTTACGCTTGGGCGCAGCGGGCCAAGTCGTACGGGATGCCTCTACGGGAAGCGATGGCCCATCTTGGCCACGGCAGCAAGGCCGTTCATTACGCTTACTCGGATAAGGCTGAAATTGTCAGTCTGCCGCTCGAATTTTACGAGAAGCAGTGGAAGGAAAAGATCGTCCAATTTGCCAAAACGGCAGCGGCCTAATTGACGACTATGGCCAGAAGCCACGCCGCAAAATGGGCATGGCTGGGCCTCATTTGAGAATTGCTCTTAGGGCCTCTTGGATCGCGGCCATGCCGAAAGGCTTCTCCAAAACCATCAAGACACCAAGATAACGCGCTCGGGCGGGGTCAATGGCCCCGATCTGGCCAGACATGAGAATAACCGGAAGGGTATAACCTTCGGTTCGTAGTTGGGTAACCAGTTCAAGTCCATTCATGCCGGGCATCTCGTAATCTGACAAAAGCAAGTCAATTGACTCGCTTTTGATTCGTTCAAAGGCGTCGTGGGGAGAGTGGCTTTGGATTACCTCGTAGCCCAACATGGCGACAAGCAGAGCCGTAGTTCCCGCCATCGACGGTTGATCGTCCACGATGAGCACGCAAAAGGAACTTTCGGAATCAGAAATAAGTGTTCGCACTTAGAACACTTTTCGGCCTCCAATCTTTGAAAGTCAAGCGTGGAACGGCTGTTCTACGCCATGAAGCATACGCAAAAACGACTCAGAGCCAGAAATGTAATTGGCAGTCGGGTGCGAATTGCGCGACGGCGCTTGCATCCTCCCGTCAGTCAGGACGACCTTTCGGGACGCTTGGCAGCCAAGGGAGTTAGCATTAACCGGACGGGCATATCCAAAATTGAGAATGGTGAGCGTTATCTTATGGATTATGAAATAATTGCCTTGGCGAGATGTCTGAAAACAACAGCGGGCTGGCTCTTTGGAGAAACCGAGAAAACGACGTAGGTTCATGTCATTAGAAAATCAGCCCTCAAAGGAAAGGGATAAATCGTCTCGTCAAACGAGGCTTCAGCCTAAACTAGAGTCTCCTTCCCTTGAGACCGTGAAGCAAGCGCTTGAACAAATGAGGCAATTGCGGGAGCAAAAAGCAAATACTCAGCGAGAAGCACGGCCTAAAATACCCAGAGCATTTTATCACGGAATCATCAATCTCAGTGCGGGAAAGGCTAAGCAAACTCCGTCGCAACACATGCGCCGCATTTGGGGGCGTGATGCCATCCTGAATATTCCGGAGGATATTCAAGATTGGTATGCCAAAATCTACGGAGATTTTGCCAAGCCTCCACTCTCGGATTTATTGGACGCCGTTTTGCGCCGAGGGCTAAAAAGAGACGCGAAAGTGATCGACTTGCTGGATGAGGCCATACTTACCGGAAATCTCAGGTGGTTGGAGGAGCTGACATGCTGCGTAGCTGTGATCCATGGCCTTCCCTACGCCGGAAATGGCCAAGCGCGGCGGATGGCGGGCGCAACCGCCCGGAATGTCGTTTTGACCTTTAATAGACTTTTCGGAAATCGAAATCAGCGGCCTTCGGCCACGGAAATCCGGGTGGAAATGGCGAGACAGGCGTGCTCGGAGGAAAACAACCATGAGCCACCCAGGTTTTCGGACATCTGGTATATGCTTCGGTCCGGCCCCAAGGGAGACTCGGACGAGACACCGGGACATTCAGCGCGGTATGAGGTGACCGGTATTAAGAACATCAAAAAGACGTTGAAATTGCTTAACGTCAAGGTGGGGGCGCCCCTGCGAGGACCGCTTACCTCCAAAAAAGTTAAGTTTATTCTCGATAAATGGGAGCTCTCCTACACGGATGATTCGGAAACCGTCACCTAAATCTTGAAGTAGTTCCGCTTTCTGCGGGAAGGCCTCGTTATGGTCAGTCATACAAAACAAAAAGGAGTTCCAATGTATGACAATAATCCCATCACGCTTTTAAACCTGCGCCGCCTTCCAGCCCGAATTGATTACCAGGGCGCGGCGTTTTTACTGAATTTCGAGGTCGTAGCAGTTCGCGCCCTCG
>JAMFSY010000049.1 GCA_026225555.1 Methylacidiphilales bacterium | reverse complement strand
TGGCTGCGCAAATTCAGCTCGCGGATGATCATTGGGCCGGTGCTCGTGCCCGCAAGCAGGCGCTGATAGCCGCGCAAGGTGCGCTCCGTTTCGGGGCCGTCTTCCAGCAATAATTCGATGCGGAAGGCCGCCGGGTTCATCTCGCGAAAGGCCGCGAAGAAGGCCGCGCCGGATTGAGCCTGCGCGTGGAAAAGCGTGTTGCGGCAACCCACGTCCGCTTTCAGCGGATGGTTCAGCCCGACGCGGTCGCGCAACTCGACTTTGTGCGTGTCGCAGGGCCGCCCGCAATTGGTGTGGTCCGTTCCTTCGGAGAGAAATGCCGCGAATACGCAGTGCTCCATATGGAACATCGGGATGTGCTGATGCAGCGTGATCTCGAACCAGGAGGGCGGCGCGGCCCGCAGGAGGTCGAGGACCTGTCCTGCGTTGAGATCGTAGGAGACGGTCAGCCGCTCGAGCTTCTCCGCCCGGAGCAGCTCCGCCGTGAGCGGATTGGCCACGTTAAGCGAAAAATCACCGATGCGCCGCAACGGGCTCGCCTTGAAAAAATCGAGCGCGCCGAGGTTGCGGATCAACACGCCGTCGGGCTGGGCATTCTCGATCAACCGGAAGAAGCCCTGTTCGCCCGCTTTCTGAATACGTGGCGTCGCAAGCAAGATCTGCGCGGCGGGCGCATCGGCGCGATAACCACGTCCGCGAACCAAATCGACCACGTCTTTGTAACGGCGGATGTCCTCGAAATCGGCGTAGATTTCACCGACACCCATCCGCAATGCCGCCTCAATCTGGGCCATGGTGCGGCAGAGAACGGTGAGCAGCGGCTGCTCGATTTTGGGCGCGGTGGCGCGTTGAATCGCGAGTGCTTCGAGGCGGCGATGGTAGGCGGCGGGAGGAGACTCGATTTTTTTCGCCCCTGAATGTTCGTCGGACGGCAAGAGACTGCCGTCCCTACCCACGAGGAGTTCCAATTGCTCGACCAACTCGCGGCGCAGGCGGTTCAGTTCACTCATCGGCACGATGACGGCGCCTTCGAGCCGGTTATCCAGCGATCCGAGTTCGAAATTTGTCTCGCCGAGCCGACCCAATTGTCCACGTAACGACTCCTCGTTCAGCGGACGTTTTTCCGCCGCCTGCAACGGCATCACCGATGACGCGGTAACGGCCGCCCCGGCAAAGCGCGCTTCCACTTGCAACGGCCCGCCCACTCGTCCGGTCACGACGAAATCGAGCGTCCGTTTCGCCTTCGGGAGCTCGGCGGACCAGCTCTTGCGCAATTCGCGGTTAAGCTGGGGATCGTCCGTTTTCCAGATGCGATTGCCGACCGCCACGGCGGTAAAATTGATCTTCCCGTACTCGAAGCCGAGCCGGACGATGCCGCCGGGACGGGGTGTCGCCTGGTAAATGCGGCCGCCCTGTTCGCGGTCGGTATCCTTGCCCGCATCGATCACCACGCCGTCGCCTGGCTTGATCGGCCCTTCGGCCTGCACCTCGATGAAATCGCGGCCCGTGGCGGTAACCAAGCCGATCAACGCGCCGCGCTTCTTGCCGAAGCGCGCATGGACCAATTCCTGGTGATTCACGCCATGCATCCACCCGGAGTAGAGGCCGCGCGAAAAGGCCATCTCCAACTTGTACCGGTCGTCGGACGAAACGCGGGCGGGCTGCTGCTCTTTCCAGGCGAGATCAATCGCCTTTCGATAAACCTGCGTCACGGCGGCGACATACTCGGGCGTCTTCAGCCGCCCCTCGATCTTGAACGAGACGATGCCGAGCCGGACCAGTTCCGGGATCTCCTCCACCGCGGCGAGATCCTGCGGCGAGAGCAGGTAACGCCGGTCGCCCAGATCGCGCTTCAGGCCATCGACGATCAACTCGTAAGGCAACCGGCAGGCCTGCGCGCATTCCCCGCGATTCGCGCTCCGCTGGCCGAGCGCCTCACTGGTCAGGCACTGGCCCGAATAGGCCACACAAAGCGCACCATGGACAAAAACCTCCAGCGGCACCTCCGTTTCCGGCGAGGCCTGGAATTTGGCCAGCTCTCGCAGGGAAAGTTCTCGCGCCAGCACGGCCCGGGCGATGCCGATGCGCTGGGCGAAGGCGACTCCCTCCGGCGAAGTCAGCGTCATTTGCGTGGAGGCGTGCAGATGAAAATCGGGCACCACTTCCCGCGCCAGGCTGACCAGCCCCAGGTCCTGCACAATCGCCGCATCCACCCCGGCACGAGCCATGAGCCGCAATTGCTCCTCGGCCGCCGCGAGTTCATCCGTAAAGATCAGGACATTGAAGGCGACGTAGCCCTTGACCCCATGTGCGTGCAGGAAGTCCATTACGAGAGGCAAATCCTCCGCTGTGAAATTGGTCGCCCGCATCCGCGCGTTGAAGGCCGGAAGGCCAAAATAGACCGCGTCCGCGCCGTTGGCGACCGCCGCGCGCACGCACTCCCAATCGCCAGCGGGGGCGAGCAATTCAGGCTTGGTGGCCGGGAAAGACATAGCCCACCACTTTACACGGCATTTGGGCCGGAACCAAGGCCGGAGGGGCACCCTTGCTCATTTAAGTGGATTTTCGGGCACTAAAATTGCTTAAATCGCATTTCCAAACCTTCAACACCATGAAAAAACTTACCTCTGCCACCCTCCTCCTCGTTTTCACCGCCGGATTCCTCTCCCTCGCGAAGGCCGATGATTCCGTCATCACCATCAGCAAGGCCAGCGACACCAAGGCCAAAGTCGTGCCCTTCGGCAAGAAAGACCCGAGCGTCGTCGTCCCGATCACCTTCGATTCCGGCGCCGATTGGACCTCCCTGAAGGACAGCTACACGGTTTCCCCCGGGACCAACGCCGGACTCCTGGCCAAGAAGGACACCATTTCCATCGGCGCGGACGGAACGGCGACGTTCCACTCGAAGAAGAAATAATTTTTATCACCCGGGCGGCCGCTGCATCCTCGCGGCGGCTGCTCGAACCTGCGCATCAGGTTCATTCCATCGGGGCATGTCTTGCTCCGTTCCTAGAGCAAATTTCCTGCGGCCCTTTACCGAGGCGAAACTGATCCTTCGACAAGCTCAGGATGACAGAGAAAAAACGGTCTAGGCGAATATTTCCGAGGCAAAAAACCACGCCGTCGTTAGGAAGAGGCTGGCAATCACGGCAAGGATGATGCGAAGCATCAAGCTCCGAATCCGGGGCATCATTCCCGCGATCATCGTCGCAAACGGGGCGAGAACCACCGCGGGCCCCACCAAACACATCCAGGGATCGAGCCCGCTGTCTGTGTCCAGGAAGCCGATCACGAGCCAGTTGAAAATCGCCGACAGGAAAAAGAAGGAGGCCAGGAGTTGAGCCTCACGAAGGACTTTTCCTTGCCAGGCCACTCCCCAATAAAGGGCGGTCAAAGCCGTCATGGGCAGAAAAACCATCAACAGGAACATAACTTTTTCAATCTCCTCGCCAGCGTTTCTTATGCTTTGAAAATCATCTGTTCATTTCCAGCATTCGCGGGCATGTTCGACGCTCATCCCCAATTTTTATCCGCTGAAGGTTATACCGCAATGAACATCCACGAGTATCAGGCCAAGGAACTAATGTTGAAGTACGGCGTCGCCACGCCTCCCGGCGCGGTCGCCGGCACGGCTGAGGAAGCCGAGGCGGTCGCCAAATCGTTGAATACCACGGACCTCGTGATCAAGGCGCAGATCCACGCCGGCGGTCGCGGCAAGGGCACTTTCACCAATGGCTTCAAGGGCGGCGTTCATCTCTGTAAAACGGCCGCTGAAGCGAAGGACCTGGCCTCGAAGATGATCGGCCAGACACTCGTCACCATCCAGACCGGCGAGGCGGGCAAACTCGTCAGCAAGGTGCTCGTCGGTCAGTCCAAGGAAATTGCCCGCGAACTTTATTTCGCCATCGTCCTCGATCGCGAAGCGCAGGCCCCGGTCATCATCGCCAGCACGCGCGGCGGCATGAACATCGAGGATGTCGCCCACGAGACGCCCGAGCTTCTTCTTCACATGCGGGTCGATCCGGCCCTCGGCCTTCAGCCCTACGAGGCGCGCAAGTTGGCCGAATATCTCGACCTCAAGGGCGACCTGCTCAAGCCCGCCTGCGCCATCTTCCACGCGCTCTATAAATGTTTCATCGCCACCGACTGCTCGCTGGTTGAGATCAATCCGCTCGTCGTCACCAAGCAGAACGAAGTCATGGCGCTCGACGCCAAGTTCAACTTCGATGACAACGCGATGTTCCGTCATCCCGACATCATGGCCTACCGCGATATCACGGAGGAAGATCCCCGCGAAGTCGAGGCCAGCAAGTTCGGCCTGAGTTACATCGGCCTCGACGGCAACATCGCCTGTCTCGTCAACGGCGCGGGTCTCGCCATGGGCACGATGGACATCATTCAATATGCGGGCGGCCGACCGGCCAACTTCCTCGACGTCGGGGGTGGCGCGAACGAACAGCAGGTCACCGAAGCCTTCAAGATTCTCGTCTCCGACAAGAACGTGAAGGCCATCCTGGTCAATATTTTCGGCGGCATCATGAAGTGCGACACCATCGCGCAGGGCATCATCAATGCGGTGAAAGCCGTATCGTTGCCCGTGCCGCTCGTCGTGCGCCTCGAGGGCACCAATGTCGCCGCCGGCAAGAAGCTGCTCCAGGAATCGAACCTGCCGATCATCGCCGCCGACGATCTCGCCGACGCCGCCAAGAAGGTCGTCGCCGCGGCGCTCGGCAATAAATAAGCATTCCTTCATGAAAGTCACGGAAGCATCTTTCTTCGGCTATCCTGTCACCGACATGGCTCGGGCGCGGAAGTTTTACGAAGGCGTGCTTGGCCTGAAGGTCACCCAGGAACCAACCACCGTGCCATGGATCGAGTACGATTTGGGCAATACGACCCTGGGCCTGGGATCGTATGACGGCTGGAAGCCATCGCCCGATGGCGCGATGGTCGCCCTGGAGGTCGATGATTTTGAAAAAGCCATCGACGAACTCAAGCGGCAAAACATTCCCTTCAGCTTTGAAGGCATGGAGACACCGGTCTGTCATTTTGCCATCGTGCGCGATCCGGACGGCAACGCGGTGATGATCCACAAACGCAAACCGGGCAACGCCTAAAATTTCAGTCTTAACTTCAACCTCCATTCATCATGTCCATCCTCGTCGATAAAAACACACGCCTGCTCGTTCAGGGCATCACCGGAAAAGCCGGCGGATTTCACGCCAAGCAATGCGCCGAGTATGGCACCAATGTCGTCGCCGGCGTCACTCCCGGCCGCGGCGGTGAAACCTGGGAAAACACCGTTCCCGTCTTCAACACGTCGCAGGAAGCGCGCGAAAAGACCGGCTGCAACGCCACCATGATTTTCGTTCCCGCTCCCGGGGCCGCCGATGCGATTCTCGAAGCCGCCGACGCGGGCATCGAACTCATCGTCTGCATCACCGAAGGCATCCCCGTCATCGACATGATGCGCGCCAAGGTCGGCCTGCGCGACAAGAAGGTCCGCCTCATCGGGCCGAACTGTCCCGGCATCATCACGCCCGGCCAGTGCAAGATCGGTATCATGCCCGGCTATATCCACAAGCCCGGCAAGGTCGGCGTTGTCTCCCGCAGCGGCACGCTCACCTATGAAGCCGTCTGGCAGCTCACCTCGCGCGGCCTCGGCCAGAGCACCTGCATCGGCATCGGAGGCGACCCGATCAACGGCACCAGCCACACCGACGCCGTCCGCATGTTCAACGAGGACCCGGACACGGAAGCGATCATTCTCATCGGCGAAATCGGCGGCACAGGCGAAGAAGAAGCCGCGGCCTACATCAAGGAGCACGTGAAGAAGCCGGTTGCGGCCTTCATCGCCGGAGCCACCGCGCCTCCCGGACGCCGTATGGGCCACGCCGGCGCCATCGTCTCCGGTGGTAAGGGCACAGCCGAAGGCAAAATCGCCGCACTTGAAGCCGCCGGTGTGGGCATCGCCCGCACTCCCGCCGAGATGGCGGACGCTTTGATCAAGAAGATGAAGTAGTCCTGCGGGGGGACGAAATTTTATAACGGCGGTCGAAAGGCCGCTTGGTTCGCCCCCTGTCATTCCGGGCGCTACAAATCCTGCCCTACGGCCTGCAACTGCTGGTACTGCTCCAGCGCATGCCGGAGAAAAACCAGGTTCGCCTCGATCTGCTTTTCGAGGTCGGCGCGATGCGGCGTCTCGAATACGATCTCGAACGGACGGGGCCGCGCCTCGGGAGCTGCGCAGAGCATGCCCGGATAGCCCTTGCGGATAAGTCCATTCCGCGCGACGAAATTATCAATCGTGGCATCGCGATTCCGCGGCAGGATTTTTTCCGCGGCCGCCAGCGCCGGTTCCACGACATGCTGTGTCACCTGCGAACCCAGGGCGAAGGCATAGAGCCCCGGTGAGTCCTCATCCGCGTGGAGCGAGATCAGGCCATCGAAACGAAGCGTGCGAATCTGCCTCTCCAGCAACTGCACCTCCGGTTCGCGCGATCCGAGCCAGAACTCGCGATTCAAATCGCGCCCGCTCCGCGCGTTCCGGGTGCCGTCCTCAAAGCCGGTCGGATTGCACAGCGGATAGAGATAAATCTCGTAGCCCCGCGCAATCTCCGGACGCGCCGCGAGTTCATCGAGGAAGCGAATCGCCGCCAGCGCACCCGCCACTTCATCCCCGTGAATCCCCGCAAAAATGCCCACCCGAAAATAATCTCCCCCGCCGCGCGGCCCGACAAAAAGAACCTGCTCCAGCGAATAGCCATCCGATTCGACCTGCCAATGGCCCAGCGTGGTGGAAATCCAGGCGCCACCCGACCGATGCAGGGGCTTCAAAACGTCATGGACATTTTTCCGGCCTCCATCTTGGTCGAACGAGCCCTGCCGGTGCATTCCCTCCATTTAAGAAAAGCCGGCGGGCATTGGCGAGGATTTACGCGCCTTCCTGCGCCTCGATTTTTCGCCAGAGCGAAACCCACTCGACCGGACTAAGATGCTCGGCCCTCCGGCCGTCGTCGATCGGCAGGAGATTCGAGAGCTTTTTCCGCCGTTGCGAAAAACCTTTCTGCACCACGGCGGCAAATCGGGCCCTCTCAGCCACCTTCACCAAAGGAGCCGCATGAGGAACAAGCTGCACCACGACCGATGCGACATCCGGCGGCGGGAAAAAGACCGAGCCGGGCAATGTGCGCAGGAGCGAAACCTGATATCCCACCTGCACCAGGACAGAAAGCGCGCCGTAAATCTTGCTCCCTGGTCCGCTCGCCAGGCGCTGGCCCACCTCCTTCTGCATCAGGAAAAAGAGCCGGGCCGGATCGCCGGGAAGCTTCATGCATTCCATCAGGAGCGGGGTGGAAATGTAGTAGGGCAGGTTCCCGCAAATGACCCCGGGCGAAACTTCCAGCGAAGGCAGCAGGTCCAACGCATCCCCTTCGCGCAATTCAAAACGGCCCTCCGCGATTTCCATCGTAAATTTTTCCCGCAGAAACACTGAGAGCCCCCGGTCTTTTTCCAGGGCAATCAACCTGACCTTTTTTTCCAACAGGCAGGAGGTCAAGGCGCCGAGGCCCGGCCCGATTTCCACCACGCAGGCGCCCTCCCCGGCCGCGCCCGCGGCACGTTCCGCCAGCCACGTCGCCAGGTTCTGGTCATGCAGAAAATTTTGCCCCAACTGCTTCAACGGGTGCAGCCCGCGGGCGGCCAGCGTCGCGCGAATTTCAGTCAGGGTCATGGGCTTGAAATCTAAAACTGCTCACTCAGGAGATCGAAGAGATCGGTGTTATTGAAGAAGCCACGCAATTGCCCGGCTCCATCCCCGCGCGCGGCCAGCCACGCCGGTTCCGCCAGCGGTGAGGCCTGCGGAGCAAAGCGGAAGGCCGGTTGCGGCGTCAACAAGCCTGGCGCGGCTCCGTTAAACCAGCCCTCATCATAACGATGCCGCACCCAATCCTCCTGCGCCTTGGTGACCGGAGGCCCTCCCGGTCCCACCAGCCAGGCGGGCGGTGCGGTCGGCGCCAGGATCACCGAGGCCGGGTTGGTCGAGCTCGCGGCCGGGTGCAGGGCGTCCGTCCCGACCGAGGCGGGGAGCGGCCCCAGCGCGCCAAGGCTGTAACTGTTCGTCACGATCACCAGCGCGTCCGGTCCCGCGTAATCGACCGCGGCCTGGATCGCCTCGTCCACTGCGCCGACTTCATTAACCGCGAGTTTGCCCAGGTTTTGCTCCGAGGCCCGCGCGACCAGTCCGTGAGTCACGACCAGGAAATAACCGTTGATGTTGTAGTTCAGGCTCGAGATCGCCGCCCGGGTCATCTCGGCCAGGGACGGTTGCTCCCGTTCCTCCGGTTGCAGGGAGGAGAAATAAAAATCGGACGGCGCAAAAATCCCGAAGACTTGGCGGCTCCGCCAACTGGAAAGCTTGTTCAACTCATCGCGCGTTTGCACCACCGTATACCCGCGCTTGGACGCCTCATCGATCAGGTTGCGCCCGTCGGAGCGCCCCCATTCGTTGGTGGCCGAGGCCGGCGTGAAGTATCGTCCACCTCCACCCAGCACGATATTGATGCCCGAATAAACGAGGTCCTCCGCGTTGTGATACGGCGCGGGCGTGCCCTTCGCGTTGGAGTAAAAAGCGACCGGCGTGGGCCGCACCAGGGAACTCGTCGTGACCAACCCGGTCGCCCGTTGCGCCTGGGCGGCCGAATACATGAGCGATTGCAGGGCTTCGTTGCGCGAATTCATCGCGACGTAACCGTTATCTACCCGCTGACCGCACGCGAGGGCCGTCGCGTCCGCGCCTTCATCCGGCACCGGATGCCCCGAGTCCTGCACGCCAAGCAGCGCCACGTCCCAAAACGAATCGAGATTGAGCAGGCTGCTGCGATCCGCCACGCGTCGCCGCGCATCGCCGATCAAGGGATCGTCCGGCTCATCCCGTGAAGGCCCACGACTCAACTGCTGCCGGGCGAGGTTGAGCGTGTTGAGATCGAGACCGTCGACCACGAACAGAATCACGGCGTGTTGATGCTTGCGCACGAACGTGTTCACGTAGAGATAGGCGAAGCCGGTAAATAACGTGAGCACGAAGCACACCGCTAAAATAACTCGCCATTTCATCGTCGATCAGTAAACGGGAAACCTCGCGGCAAGAAAAGGGGGAACTGCGTCCAGCGAACGTCAGGATGACCTAAACTCGTTTTCCAAAACTTCGCAGCTCCGCGTCACTCCATCCTCCAGCCGCAATAATTCTCCCAAACGGGCCGCGCGCACAGACGCCCCGCCCTCCAGCAGACGCCGCAAGGCGTCCGCCAAATACCGCGCCGTCCGTCGCTGTGGTCGCAGCATTTCCGCCACGCCAAGCTCCTCCAACCGTCGCGCATTGTTCGGTTGATCGAAAGCAAAGGACCATGTCACCGACGGCACGCCCGCCCGCAGTGTGTGGGCCAGTGTTCCGATGCCGCATTGATGCACCACCGCCCGCACCCGGGGCATCAACAGTCCATAGGGTGCGTAGGACACTCCGAGCACCTGCGGCGGCAATAATGCGGGCCGGTTCTCCTCGGGACCAATGAGCAGAATGCCGCGCAGCCCCAACATCCCGAGAGCCTCCATGGCCACCCGATAGAACGCGCCTGGCGTTTCCACCGCAGCCGAACCGAGCGTGAAAAGCACCGGCGCTTCGCCAGTTGCCAGAAAATCTTCAAGCTCGCGGGGCAGCTTCGGCGCATCCGGTGGATCGTAAAAACAAAAGCCACCATAGCGCTTTTCCTGACTCCAATCGGGCGGGCGCGGGGCGAAGAGTTCGCTATAAAGCTGAAGATTCAAGCGGGCTGAGTGCGCTTCAAAGACGGCATCCCGAATCGGCTCGAGACCATGTCGCCGCCGCAACCGGTTCACCATCGGATCGACCACGGCCCGCGTCACCAGCTTGCCCCCGCTCCAGATCACCCGATTCACTTTCCGCGCAAGAAGGCCGCTTCCCGCCTTCGCGAAATGGGTGCCAGGTCGCGAGTAATCCGATGGCACGACGCCAGGAGCGAGGCTGACCGTCGCCCATGGCTTGCCCGTCAGTTCCGCCACGATCGGCGCGGGAAAAACGAAGTGATGGGCCACGATGACATCATGCGCGGGGGCCTCGGCCAGCAAGGCGGCGAGCACCGCCCCAAAGCCGGGAGCGATCGCGTGATGGACGAGTGAATGAAGTGAGGCGAGGCCGCCCCACTTCATCGACATGATCTCGGGATGACGCCGCAGAAAGTCCTCGCGCGGCGGCTCGTCGGTGGGCACGAAACGCAAGCCCGCCGTTATCGTCTCCGCAGCCCATTCCGGATGCCCGACCAGCGTGACACCATGTCCGCGCGCCAGCAGTCCGCGCCCGAGTGCGAGAAAGGGATGCAGGTCGCCCCGCGAGCCCCAAGAGGTGAGTAGGAAGCGCATGGGCGCGCCCGGCTATTTCGCCGCCGGTTGCTGCTGCGTGATGCAGTGAAAAGCGCCCAGGCCCCAGATCAGATCGAGCGCGGACCCGACGACCACCCGGCGGGTCGGGAAAAGACCCTGCAGGATATCGCGGGCCTTCTCGTCGTTCGGATGATCGAAGCCGGGCATGATCACGACCTCGTTGGCAATGTAGAAATTGGCGTAGCTTGCGGGCAGACGCTGGCCGTCCCGCTCGATGCGGCCTGGAGTTGGGAGTTCAACGATGCGCCAGGGTTTCCCCTCGGGGTCGCGCATGGCTTGGAGCCGTTCCGTGTTTTCCCGCAGCAGGGCGTAATTCTCGTCGGCTGAGTCTTCCTCCACGATGGTCACCAGCGTCCTCTCATCGACAAAGCGGGTCAGGTCATCGATATGGCCGTCGGTATCGTCGCCCACGATGCCTTCGCCGAGCCAGAGGATCTGATCGACCCCGAGGTAGTCGCGAAGATATTGCTCAATTTCTTTCTGCGATAATTCGGGATTACGATTCTTGTTCAGCAGACAGGCCTCGGTGGTGAGAAGCGTGCCCGCGCCGTTCACCTCGATCGAGCCACCCTCGAGAATCATCGGCGGCGACAAGAGCGGCAGGCCGAGCAACTTCGCGACATGCTGGGGCACATCGTCATCCAGATCGCAGGGCGGATATTTTCCGCCCCAGGCATTGTACCGCCAATCGACGACGGCCATTTCGCCGCGCTCGTTGCGGATGAAGATGGGCCCGTGGTCACGGCACCAGGGCTCGTAAGCGGGAAAGGGATGAAGATGAATGCGGGTGTCCAGCGGCGCCTCCGCTTTTTTGAGCGCGGCCCGGACGCCGACTTCGTGCTCGGGCGAAAAGACATTGATGTGTACCTGCTCGCCCTCGGCCAGAAGCTTGGCGAGACTGGCCCACACCGCCGGGATCACCTCGAAGGCATCGGGAAAGCTGATACCCTCCCGGCGCGGCCAGGTCAGCCAGGTCGCATCATGCCGCGCCCATTCGGCGGGCATGCGAAAGCCGAGGGCCCGGGGCGTCATGGTGGTGTCAGGTGAAATAGCGGTCATAATGATCTTTCGCAGTCGGTTGGTCCCGGAGCTCGGATGGCGAAGATTAATCGACCAGGCGCTTCGTCAGATCACCGTAGGCATCGATGCGGCGGTCGCGCAGAAACGGCCAATGGGTGCGCGTGACATCGACGGTGGCGAGATCGACTTCCTGGATGAGAATTTCTTCCTTGTCACCACTGGCCTTGACCATGATCTGTCCCGAGGTATTTGCGATGAAACTCTGGCCCCAGAACTGGATGCCGTCGCCGCCGATGGGTTGCTCGAGTCCAATGCGATTGGTCACCGCGACATAACAGCCATTCGCCACGGCGTGCGCGCGCTGGATCGTCTCCCACGAGGAGTGATGCGCCTCGCCATATTTCTCCCGTTCACTGGGATGCCAGCCGATGGCGGTGGGATAGAAGATAATTTCCGCACCGTTCATCGAGGTGAGCCGCGCCGCCTCGGGGAACCATTGGTCCCAGCAGACGAGCACGCCGATGCGCCCGAAGCGCGTCTGCCACGACCGAAACCCGAGGTCGCCCGGGGTGAAGTAAAACTTTTCGTAGAAAAGCGGGTCGTCGGGGATGTGCATCTTGCGATACTTGCCGAGATACGTCCCGTCCGCGTCGATGACGGCCGCGGTGTTGTGGTAAACGCCCGCCGTGCGCCGCTCGAAAAGCGAGGCGACAATGACCACGCCGCGCGCCTTGGCCAGTTCGCAAAAGGCTTCCGTGCTCGGGCCGTTTGGAATCTCTTCCGCCAGCGCAAAATTCGCATGGTCCTCGTTTTGGCAAAAATAGGGAGACCGAAAAAGCTCCTGGGTGGAAATGATCTGTGCGCCCTGGTCGGCTGCGTCGTGGGCAAGCTGCAGCGTGCGCTTCAAATTGGAAACAGGATCGGCGTCCGCCCAAGTCTGTAGAAGACCGATTTTTACTTTTCTAGATGCGGCCATAAGGCGTTCACTTTAACCCAAACTTTGGAGCTTGTCTTCGAGCTCTTTCAATCGGGCGAAAAGTTCCGGCAGGCGGCGCGTCAAAGCCTCCAATTTAAGACTTTCACGTGACGGCAGCGCATGATGTCCCGAAAGAATCGCGCCTGCGGGGACGTCTTTATTCAATCCGGACTGGGCCGTGATCACCGCGCGATCACCGACGCTCAGGTGGCCCGCGAGACCGACCTGACCGGCAAGCGTAACGTATTTCCCCAGCGAGGTACTGCCCGAAATCCCGGTCTGCGAAACGATGATCGAGTGCGCGCCGATGGAGACGTTGTGCGCGATCATGACGAGATTATCGATCTTCACTCCCTCCGCGATATGGGTCCGGCCGAAACGTCCGCGATCAATCGTACTGTTGGCGCCGATCTCCACATCGTCGTCGATCTGGACGTAACCGATATGGGCGATCTTCATATGCCGCCCCTGCTGTAAATCGTAACCGAAGCCATCCCCGCCAATGACCACGCCGCAATGCAGGATGACGCGCGAGCCGATGACGCTCCGTTCCCGGATGGCGACGAGGGGGTAGACGTGCGTATCGTCGCCGATCACACTTCGCTCGCCGACAAAACTGTTCGCCCCGATTAAGCTTCGGGCGCCAATGCTTACCCCGGAGGAGATCACCGCGTGAGGCTGGATGCTGACACCCTCGCCGAGGACAGCATCGGGCGCGACCACAGCGGTGGGGTGGATCCCCGGTTCATCCGCGACAGGCAGGGGCGCAAATAGCGCGCAGATCTTTCCAAAAGCGACGCTGGGCGAATCGACTTCGATGCGGGTGAAGTCGTAGTTCGGTGAATCCTTCGGGCTGATGAGAATCACCCCGGCGCGGCTGGCGCGGGCGAGTGGCTCATACTTCGTATTACCCAAAAAGGAGAGCTGGTTCGGTTCCGCCGAGCGGAGGTCATTGATTCCTTCAATGACCGTCTCGCTGCCGGGGCCGACCACCCGGCCCCCGACGTATTCGGCCAGGGAACGGACAGTATGCACAGTCATGGGCAAATCAGCTCCAGGCTGTGTCGCCGAGCCCGCTTAGTGAGTGGCGGGAGCCGCACCAGACGGCGCGGGTGTCGTAGCGGAAGCCGGAGGCGCCGTGGCGTTCAGCTTGGTGAGAATATCGTTCGTGATGTCGATCAGCTTGTTCGAATTGTAGAGAACGATGGGAACGCCGGTGGAGGAGGATGAAGACTTGTCGATCACGAGATCGAAGCCCTGGGGGCCGGAGTAATCAGTAACAATCTTCGAGATCTCGTCGACGATCTCCTTGTGACGGCGGACGATCTCTTCCTGCAACTCGCGGTTACGCTCATTGCTGGTTTCCTGAAGCTTGCGCTCCATGTTCTGTAAATCCTGAACCTTGGCATCCAGCGCCTTCTTCTTATCCGCGCGGGCTTCTGCCGAGAGGGTGGGATCGTTGACGGCATCCTTCAACTTCGTCGCTTCCTCGACCATGTGATCGTAATCGACCTTCATGTCCTGGACGTCCTTCTGGAACCCGTCTTCCTTTTCCTTGATGCGGGCCTGGGCGTCTTTCGTTTTGTAATAGCCATCGAAGGCCTTGCTCAGATCGACGACCGCAATCTTTAGATCAGCCGAGGCCAGCGAAACCGGCGCGAGAAGGAGAAAACCGAGTAACAGGAACTTATTCATGAGTGGGGAAGCGTTTCAAAATTGATAGCCGACGTCAAAGCTAAACTTACCAGTGTTGGAGTGATTATACCCCTGATCCTTATACGGCAGACCGTAGTCGAGCCGCAACGGACCGATGGGCAGATTCAAGCGCAAGCCGATACCCGCCGCCGCATCGCCCTCCTGGAGTACATCAGTGTAATGGAAGGGCCGGGCATCGAGGAAGCCCATGTCATTCCAAACCGCGCCACGGACGCGATCGATAATCGGGAAGGTCAATTCCAGGTTGGTGTAAGCCATGGTATCGCCGCCCAGCGGTTCGTTATTTTCGTCCACCGGACCGATATCGCGATTACCGAAACCACGAATCGAGCGCGAGCCACCGAGGAAGAAGCGATCGAAGAGCGGCACTTCCGTGCTGTTGTCGTAGTAATCAGCCACACCCGTCGCACCGGCGATGGTGAGAATCATGTCATACGGCAGCAGGATATACTTCTGCGCATCGGCCTGGAATTTGTAGATGTTTGTCTGGCCGAGCAACGGACCGCCCGCGAATTCCGCGGAGAAGTCGGCATGCACGCCCTTGCGGGAGAGCAGCACACTGTCGCGGTTATCGAAGCTCATTCCCAACGTGATCGAGCTATCCGTACGGAAACCGCCCTCCTTGATAATCTCCGGCGAGGGATTGTTCTGGAAGTCGTAGATATCGAAGTCCTGCAGGGTATAAGTGATCGATCCGCTCCAGAAAGGTCCAAAGGCGCGCGCCAGGCTGACCGATGCGCCGAAGTTCCGCTGGTTGTAGTAGGTCGATAGATAAGTCGCGTTGTGGTAGAAGAGATCGTACCCGAGCGACAGGCGCTGCTCCAGGAACCACGGTTCCTTGAACGAGACCTCGAAATCCTGACGTTCCAAACCGTACTGCAAGCGGACGCGGAATTTCTCGCCGGCGCCGGTGAAGTAAGGATAGTTGAAGAGATCGAAGTTACCCTGGGTGATTTCCACGAAACCGAGCAGGCTGTCCACCGAGCTGAAGCCAGCGCCGAAGGTCACGGAACCGGTTCGCTTTTCCTCAACAGTGACGACCATGTTCTTGCGATTCGGAACCGTGGTGTCCTGCGGGGAAATATCGACCTTCTCGAAGTACTGGAGATTTTCCAGCCGCTTCTTGCTGCCATCGGCCTTCACGCTGTCATAGATCTCACCGGGCGCATTCGCCAACTCGCGGCGGATGACCTTGTCCTTGGTGCGATTGTTGCCCTGGATGATGATCTGCTCCACGTAGGACTGGGAGTTCTCCACGATGTGGTAAAGGATATCGATCTTGCCGCTCTCGACGTTCGCCTGGCGTTCCGGCGTGATGTTCATGTCGATGTAGCCGCGCGTGCCGTAAAGATCACGGAGGCGCTTGATGTCGTTGTCGAGCGCGGGAAGGTTCTCATCCGGTTCCTTGCCCTGCGGCGCCCAGGCCCGCGGCGAGTAGACGGAGCCTTCGGTCATGCGGATGACCTTGAAGTTCCGGTAAGTCCGCAATTCTTCCTTCGAGAAAATGACGTTGCCCGTGAAATCGATCTTGCCCACGGTGTACTGGATGCCCTCGAACAGGACGATCGTGACCTTGAGCTGGTTCTTCGCCGGAGTCTCGTACTTGACGTCCTTCACCGACATATCGATGTAGCCCTTGCTATTATAATAGGTGCGCAGGCTGTCGAGATCGGTCTGGAATTGGTCTTCTTTATAAAGACCGGACTTGTTGATGAAGGAGAGGAAATCCTTCTTCTTCGTCTTCATCACCTTGCGCAGCTCTTTCGTGGTCAGGTGCGCGTTGCCGACGAAATCGACTTCGGTTACATAAGCGCGGTCGCCCTCGCTGATGGTGAAGGTCACCACCGAACGGCCGAACTCGTCGTTCGTATCGATCTTGTAGCTGACCTGAATCTGGTTGTAGCCCTTGCCGAGATAGTAATCCTTGATTTTATCGGCATCCTCGGAAATCTGCTGCTCGCTGAGCGGATCGCCGACCTTCGACTTGATCTGCTTCTTGATGGCGGAGACCTTGATCTTCGAAGCGCCGTTGATGACGACTTCTTTGACCAGCGGCTTGGGCTGGACCACCACGTTGACCTTCACGCCATCGCCGAGAGGCTCGTCCTTGATCGCGAGATTGGTAAAGAATCCGGTCGCGTAAAGATTACGCACGTCTTCTTCCACCGAGGAGGCGGAATAGACCTCGCCGACGGTGGTGCGCATGTTGGAAAGAATGACCGACTTGGCGACTGTCTTCGGGCCGATGTACTCGACATCGATCTCGCGGACAATCGGGCCCTGCTGGCCGGCCACAGGTGCTTCGGCATCGGGCGCGCCGACGATCTTCTTATTTTTGCGTCCGGGCTCGGTGGTTCCCGGAACCGGCTGACTTGCGTCTGCCGGCATGGCTGGAGTCGCATCAGAAGGAGTAGCGGGAGTCGCGCTGGCGGGAGGAACACTGTCCGACGGCGTGGATTCAGCAGGAGCGGCCGAAGCCGGACCAGCCGAAGCACCCGGCATGGTGATTTGATCGGGAGCAGCCGCAGGGGCAGCCGGGGCCGCGGAGGCTCCGGCTTGATCGGAAGGAGAAGCAGGCGCGGCCGGAGCCGGAGAAGCCGCCGGGGCGTCAGAAGGGGTGGGGGCAACTGGCCCTTCCGGTGTATTCGTCGTTTGCGGGAACGCCCCTTGAGAGGGAATTAGGGCGAGGAGAAGAATGGCCAACGCCTTCGTCAGCCAAGAGTTTCTCATCCGACGGGAAAAATGTTTCAAATCTCGCCTTTCATCATGGTAGTAAGGGCCTTAGGCATTGCAGCTACAGCAGCCTAAGCGTTCCGCCCAGCGCATGGGCAGGAATTTGGAGAGGACGCTAAAAAAGGTCAAGCGAATTAGAAGAGGCCGAAATTGCTTCCGGCCTTCCTCCAAGCACTTTAGGCCTTCTTTGCCTTCGGTTTCTTGCCACCCTTGGCGTCGATAACTTCCGCGTTGGGATCTTCCTTCGCGGCGGGGTGGTTAACCGTGATGGTCAGCTTGGCCTGGATATCCGAGCCCAGCTTGACGATGACTTCATACTCGCCGAGGTCCTTGATCGGCTTGGGGAGATCGATCTTCTTGCGATCGATATCATGGCCGGCGTCCTTGAGCTTGTTGGCAATATCCTGATTCGTGATCGAACCGAAAGATTTTTCCTGACCTTCGCCGCCTTCAAGAATGAAGACGAGCTTGAGCTTGCCCAGCTTGCCGGCGAGTTCCTGCGCTTCGTTCATTTCCTTCGCTTCGCGCTCGGCGCGCTTGCGGCGGAGTTCCTCGACCTGACGCTTTGTGGCCAGCGTAGCAGGAGATGCGAAATCCTTGGGGATTAGAAAGTTACGGGCGTAGCCGGGCTTGACCGAGACGATGTCCGCCTCGCTGCCCAAGCCTTCGATTTTCGTTTTGAGGATGACTTCGACGGGCATAAGATTTTCAGGTTAGGGTGGTTGGTGCCGGGGCAGTAACGCAATAACGGCGGCTGGCCAGTCTGCCAAACCCGTTCACAGAGTCAACGTCATTTTCATGGGAAGCGCGGGCGGCAAGGGGCCTGCCCGAATTCCACGGACGCGAGAGACTCGCGTCCCTACCTTGGAACTTTACAACTTCAGCGCCTGAATCAGAATCTCCACCCGGCGATTGGGCTGCTGCTGTTCGATGCTGCCGGTCACGGGCACGACGAAGTTCGCGCTTCCATGGCCCTGCGAGCGGAATTTGTAGCCGCTTTGCGCCACGCGCTCTTGCAACCAAGCCTGCACGGCCTGGGCGCGCTGCTCGGAAAGCGTCTTATTATAGTCCATCTTGCCATAGGAATCGCTATAGCCGTCGATCTGCACATCGGCGGAGGGATACTTCGTAATCAGCCCGACGGCCTGGGCCAGGAGCGAGCCTGCCTCGGGTTTCAACACTGCCGAGTCGAAGTCGAAGAGCACATCGCTCGGCAGGCGAAGCAGGACCGGGTCCGGCAAATTCGACACGCTCGGGCCGCCCGCCTTGAAACCGGGAGCCAGTTCCGCAAAGCCGGGCAAGTGGCCAGTCGTCCCATTACCCGTGACCGGGGCGCCGGAAGGCGTGCCGATTTGCGCGGAACCGGGACTCGCGCTGATCAGATCATCCGCCAGCTTGGTGGCCGTCGGGCCGCTATCCAGGGCGCTGGGCTGGACCTTGGAAATCTCGGCCGAAATTTTGGAGGCGTCGGACTCCGCGAAGGGCACGGCATGGCTCAGGTCCGTCGCCGCGATGACCCGACTAGGCTCGGGCACGGCCGGGGAACTCAGTTTCGGCAGCGGAGCCTGCAGGGCCCGTTCCACTGAATGGGTGTCGAGATTGAATTCCGCCGGATTTTTCGGCGGTTCGGCCACGGGCAGCTTGGCAATAGGATCGGCCTGGGGCGACTTGAAGGCGTCGGGGCTGATCTCGATCCGCTTGATCGTAAAGGGCCCGGTCGGATTGCTATGCTCGCTGGGGATTTCCACGCCCCGGATCCGGTAAAAGCCGAACGCGCCCACGACCACCACGTGCAGCAGCAGGGCCAGCCCCAGCGCGCCGAAAATCCAGCGCTTCTGCGCGCGTTCCGCGGCTTGGAGAGTCAGTAAAGGCATAAGGGTTAGACGCAGGGAGGTCCGTTCCGTCGCGAATTATTTTACCCTATCCCGCCTCTTTTCCGAGCTTATCCGAAGAATAAATGCGGTGAGGCTAGGAGCCCGCGGATTGCCGCGCCGGACGCAGCAGGTCTTTTTTGACCCGGTCGAGCAGGCCGTTCACGAACTTGCCCGACTCGGCCGTGCTGAATTTCTTGGCGATCTCGATCGCCTCGTTGATGGAGACAACGGGCGGGATTTCCGGGCAAAAGAGCATCTCGTAGATGGCGAGCCGCAAGATATTGCGATCCACCACGGCGAGCCGCTCGAAGTCCCAGTTATCGGCCAGGGTACGGATCTTGGCATCAACCTCGGGCATCTTTTCCAGCACGCCCTTCAGCAGCACCTCGGCAAACTCGCGGACGCTTTGCGGCTCCTCGTTCTGCTTCCAGAACGAAGCCAGCGCCTCGGGGATGTTGAGGGGCCGATGGGTATCGACCTGGTAAAGAAATTGAATGACGGCCTCACGCCCGTCGCGACGAAGTCCCATGGGATTAGACCTTTCCCTTCGCGCCGGAAATCCGCGTCAGGGCCAATGCGGCCTCAGCCGCTTCGCGACCGCGATTGAGCTTCGCGCCAAAACAACGCGCCCGCGCCTCGGCCTCCGTCTTGACCGCGAGCACGTGATGGAGAACCGGCACGTCCGTCTCCAGCGAGATGCGCATCAACGCGTCGGTGACTGCGCGCAGGATTTCCCGCGCATGTTCCGTGCGACCCTGCCAGATGACGCCGAGCGCGATGACCCCGGCATACTTCTTCGTCCGGGCCAGCCGCTGCACCTGCAACGGAATTTCATATGCGCCCGGAACGCGGACCACCGTCATGGGATGGCCGGCCAGTGTGGCCTGGGCCGATTGCAACAGCGCATCGGTATATTCGCGGTTGTATTCACTGGCCACGAGGGCGAAACGGGGTTGGGAAGAGCGGGTGGAAGCCATAAGACGGGTAGCGGTTGTTGCGAAAAAAGGCGTGCAGGACAAGGCGAACGTTTACGAAAAACGCTTTCGCCGCGCGGCACAGTGCCTGCGGTCATCCCAAACGCCAAGGTTCTTTGTAGCTCCACCGTGGACATCTTCCCATCTTTTTCCTCGCCCCTCGTTCGGTGGGAAACGGTTAAATTCTTCCGACGGAGCCTATTCAGGTGGACAAATCCGCTCTCAGCTTCTACCTAGGAACCTCCACCCCCCGCTCATGGATCTTAACCCAGCCCAACGCCGGCAGACTTCCGAGGGAACGAGCCGTTCCCTTTCCGCCGACATCATGGTGCTGGTGGCGCTGATCGCAATCCTCTGCGGTTCACTCGAAGTCGGCCGGGAATGGCACCAGCCGTTTCACCGCACGGTGGAGATCAATCTGTCTCCCTGGGCGCTGCCTTATTATACGTTGCTCTCTTTTTCGCGCGGCGTCGTGGCCTATGGGTTTTCGCTGATCTTCACGCTGCTCTATGCGCGCTGGGCCGCCTATGATCGCCGGGCCGAGCGCATTCTTATTCCGATTCTCGATGTGCTGCAGAGCGTGCCCTTTCCCGCCTTCCTCGCGCCGCTCGAATTGCTGCTCGTGAACATCATCCCGGGCAGCATTTTCGGTCTCGAGTTGACCTGTATCCTCGTCATCTTCACCGGCCAGGTCTGGAACATGACCTTCAGCTTCTACTATTCGCTGAAAAATCTACCGCAGGATTTCGCCTTCGTCGGAAAGTTGGCCCGGTTCAATTGGTGGCAGAAGTTCACCCAGGTCGAACTGCCCTTCGCGACCAGCGGCCTCGTTTATAACAGCATGGTCTCGATGGCGGGCGGCTGGTTCTTCCTCACCGTCAACGAATCGTTCCAGATTGGCGACCAGGATTTCCGGCTGCCCGGCATCGGCTCCTACATGGCAGTGGCGCAAAGCAAGGGGGACGTCTGGGCTCAGATCTACGCCGTGGCGGCGATGATCCTCATGATCGTCGCGGTGGATCAGCTCGTGTGGCGTCCGCTCCTCGTCTGGTCGAATAAGTTCAAAATCGAGGACACCGAGGCGCAATATCAGGATCGCTCGGCCCTCCTGCGCTGGTTGAGCCGCTCGAAATTCGCCGCCGCCATCCAGAATTTCTTCAAGAACTGGATGCGCCGTCCGCCGATTCCGAAGGCTCCCATTTCCCTTCCCGTTCCCCGGCCGGTATCGAAAATCAAGATCCCCTGGGATTACCTGCTCATGCCTCTCGCGGCGATTGGCGTCGGCATCGGGGTCTATCACCTGTTTCTGTTGATCATGGGCGTCACCCTCGGCGAGTGGCTGATGATCTTCGAGCATCTCCTGCTCACGCTGGCCCGCGTCCTCACCGCGATTTTCCTCAGCACGCTTTGGACGGTGCCGGTGGGCGTCTGGATCGGCTCCAATCCGCGCTGGGCGCGCTTCCTCATGCCGATCACGCAGATCGCCGCCTCCTTCCCCTCGCCGATGATCTTTCCCAATCTCGTCTTCCTGATTTATTTCCTGCACGGCAATCTGCAGTGGGGTTCCATCCTGCTGATGATGCTCGGGGCCCAGTGGTATATTCTTTTCAACGTCATCGCGGGCGCGAGCGCGATTCCGCAGGACCTGATCGCGTGCACGAAGTTGACTCATTTGGTGGGGTGGCAGCGGTGGCGGACTCTTTTCCTGCCCGGCATTTTTCCCGCGCTGGTCACCGGCTGGATCACGGCGGCGGGCGGCGCGTGGAACGCGAGCATCGTTTCCGAATACACCATGGGAGCCAATAACCAGACGTTGAAAGCCACCGGCCTTGGCGCGACGATTGAGCAATCGCTGACCGACAACAATCTTCCCATGCTCGGGGCGTCCGTCATGGTCATGGCCTTTTTCGTTGTGCTCTTCAATCGCATGGTCTGGAAGCGGATGGCCGTCGTCGCGCGTGAACGTTATCAGCTCCTGACTTGATCTCCCCACCATAAGCCCCGAACCTTTCCTTACCGCTATGCCCGAAACCAACGCCACGCCCCTCGTCGAATTGATCGGCATTGAAATGCGTTTCGGTGAGGATAGCACCGAGAAACTGAAGGTGCTGGAGAACATCAACCTGACCATCCAGGAAAATGACGTGATGGCCCTGCTCGGCCCTTCTGGCTGCGGCAAGTCGACCATCATGCGGATTCTCTCCGGCCTGATTAAGCCTTCGAGCGGCATCGTCAAATTTCGCGGCAAGCCGCTCCAGGGCGAGGTCAACCCGGGCGTGGCGATGGTCTTCCAGAATTTCGCGCTCTTCCCGTGGCTGACCGTCCGCGAAAACATTCTGCTCGGGCTAGAGAACTCCTCCTATTCCCTGGAGGAGCGCGAGCAGCACTTCCAGAAATCGATCGAGATGGTCGGCCTCGACGGTTACAACGACGCGCTGCCCAAGGAACTTTCCGGCGGCATGAAGCAGCGTGTCGGCATCGCGCGCGCGCTCATCATGGAGCCGCAGATTCTCTGCATGGACGAGCCCTTCAGCGCGCTCGACGTCCTGACCGGCGAGACCCTGCGCAATGAAATTGGACGCATCGCGACGGATCCCGGCTCCGGCTTCAAGAGCCTGGTCATCGTCACCCACAATATTTCGGAGGCGGTCTACCTCGCGCGCAACATCGTCGTGCTCGCGGCCCATCCCGGTCGGGTGGAAAAGATCGTCTCGAATCCCCTGCCCTATCCGCGCGATCCGGCCTCGCCCGCCTTCCAGCAGCTCGTCTCGCAGATTCATGCCATTCTCACCAACTCCGTTTTGCACGACGAACCGTCCATCGCGGAGCCGGAAATCGTTTCCTCGGAAACCATCGACGACGCCGCCTTCGCCCCGCTGCCCAACGTGACCATGGGCGAAGTGATGGGCCTGGTACAGATGCTCGGCACCGAATCGGAAAGCATCTTCGCGCTCGCGACCCGGCTGAAGAAGGATTTCAGCACCTTCCTTTCCGTCATCAAGGCCGCCGAGCTGATCGACCTGGTGGAAACGCCCGGGCAATCCGTGCGGCTGACCAAGGCCGGCCTGGCCTTCCGCAACGCCGACATCAAGCAGCGGAAGAAGCTGATGGGCGACCTGTTGCTTGACCTGAAAATTTTCAAGCATTTCGCCGACCGCCTCGACCAATCCGAAACGCATGAACTGACCGAGGAGGAAGTGCTCCAGGATCTCGCCCAGCTCTTTCCCAACGAGCGGCCCAAGATTCTCTTCCGGCACCTGGTCGGCTGGGCCCGCTACGCGGAGCTGTTCTCGTTCGACACGCGCCGCGCCATTCTCAAGCGCTTCGAAAAGGAATATCTCGGCAAGCCGCCCGCCTCCCGCCTTAAGGGTGCGGAGGCATGAACGCGGCCCCGACCTTCGAGGTGGAGCAGCAGCTTCAGGCCGAGCTGGATGCGGGCGAAAGAATCGCCTGGCAGGGCCAACCGAAAGCGCGCCTCTGGTCGGCGAAAGGACTCTTGCCGCTCCTTGTTGCCTTGGTCTGGCTGGGGATCGTCAGCACATCTTTCCTGACTCGCGGCGGCCCGAACCACCACTCGCCGCCCCTTTTCTTTTTCATTCCCTTTGGATTGATCGGGCTGGTGGTCGCGGGCCAGCCCTTGCTGCAATACTTCAACTCGGGCCGCACCCATTATCTTATCACCAACCGGCGCGTGCTCATCATCACGCTCGGCTCGAGCAAAAAAGTTCTCTCCTATTATCCCGACCGACTCCAATCCCTGGAACGGCGGGAAAGGGCGGACGGCTACGGAGACATCGTGATTGAGAGATCCGCCGCGAGCGGTTATCGCAGCAGTCAGGCGTTACAAGAAATCGGCTTCATGAATATTCCCGACGTGAAGAATATCGAAGGGATGATTCGGAACCTCGCCACGAAATCCTCCCCCAGACAGGTTTGATTTTCGGACAACCTCCAGGAGCTTGCTGAAAAAGTCAGTCATCCTGAGCTTGTCGAAGGATCAGGTCGGCTGCCTCTTGCCTTTTGGGCTTCCCCCGATTTGGCGGACAGTGAGGGAAAGGATTTGGTTGGGTTATTGAGTTAGGGGTTAGCTGAGGAGGGCTTCAAAGTCCATCGGGGATCGATAGCCGAGGGAGCTGTGGAGACGC
>JAMFSY010000048.1 GCA_026225555.1 Methylacidiphilales bacterium | reverse complement strand
GGATCAAACCTTGTTCCGGCCCAAAGCGGGCGAAGTAATCCTGTTTGCGGATGTTGTCGCGGGGCGTGTTCGTCGCCGTCCAATAGCTCAGCGCATCGACTTCGAGGCGCAGCTTCTTCGCATATCGAGGCTGCTTGAAGAGCAGGTTGCGCTTGGGCACCAGTGATTCGAGCAACTCCAGCTCGGTATCGTTGAGCTGGAAGGTCTCGGCATACAGCTTGCGGTCGATGCCGGGATTGGCGAGGAAGATGCGCGTCGGGCAGGACTCGTTGACCAGTTCCAGCAGCCCGGAGTTGGCGAGTTCCATCATCGACTGCGTAGCCAGGATCATGGCCGCGTTCTTTTTCCTCCACGTCTTTTCGGCACGCATGATCCAGTCGCGGATGATGGTTTTCTTGAAGAAGATCCAGCCCTCGTCGATGACGAAGATTTTGAACATCGCTGCGTTCTCCGGTCGCTCGATCTCGGAGGACGCGCGCTGCAACACGTAGAACAGCATCGGTTCGAGAACGTCCGGGTACTTGTCCCAGCCATCGAAGTTGAATGTTTGAAAGCGCGAGAAGGTAAGCGTGTCCTCCACGTTGTCGAAGAGGTAGCCGAACTGTCCGGCCTGGGTCCAGCGGTGCAGGTGTTCCCCGAGTGGTCCGAGGATGGACGCGAAGTTCGAGAGTGTCCTGATCTCGGCGGGAAGCTTGTACACGCGCTCCAGCGCCGCGTATAGCGCCTTTTCGTCATTGATGGTGAGGTCGTAGCGGCCACCGGCTTCGATGAGCACGCGCAGGAAGAGATACAGGAAGTTCAGGTTCTCGTGCGTCGGCGCAAGCGAGAACGGGTTGATGCTGAATCCGGGACTTTTCAGTCCGACGTTCAGATACGTCCCGCCGAAGGCCCGCGTCAGCATCTCGTAGCTGGCACCGAGGTCGAAGATGATGGTCAGCGGGTCATATTTCTGCGCCGATTGCAGAAGGAATGAAGTCAGAAATGACTTACCACTCCCCGTCGCGCCGGTAAGCAGGGCGTGCGCCACGTCGCCCCAATGCAGGTTCAGGTAGTAGGGCGTGCCATGCACCGATTCGAGGACCGCAAGATACTCCTTATTCAGTTCCGGGTTCCATGTCGATCCGGTGTCCACCGTGAACAGGAACGACAGGTCGGCATAGTTCGAGTTCAGCGCCCACTGCTTGCGTAGATTGAACTGCTTGTTGCCGGGGACCGTGGCGAAGAACGCATTGAGCAGGTTGTAGCGTTCCTCGTAGAGCAGGCCGTCATGCTGGGTGAAGAGTTTTTGGAACTCCGCGACGGTGTGTTCCACCTTCGCGCGGTCCTCGTCGTAGATCACGACGGAGAGCGTGAACTCGCCGAAGGATTTTCCTTCCATCCCCAACGCAGTGAGCGCGCCTCCCAGTTCTGCGACGGCGGCAGCTTTGGAATCATCGACCAGATTGTCCTGGTTGCCGGTGTTCTCCCGGTCTTGAAGGTTCGAGACGAAGCTCGTCTTGGAATTATGGTGATGGCGGCGACGGGACGCGATTTCCTTGCGGGCCTTCGCGTTATCGACAGGATGCCATTCGGTGACGACGTGGAAGTTTGCTGGGATGTCGAGCAGGCCATTGAGAATCAATGGCCGCGTCTCGCCGGGAAGCTCCTTCAACGTGAGGACGCGGACGTAATCGTCATCCATCTGCAGATAGCCGCGATGGGCTTCCAACTCCGAATCGCAGACCTGCCAATCGAGATGACGCGCACCGCACAGCGGCGCGTCCTGAATCTTGGAGGGGCGGAAGTTTACGAGACGCCGGGCAAGCCGGAATATCCCTTCCGCCCCTGACAGCTCGACCTTCATGAGGTCGTTTAGCTGCCCACTCAAACTGTTTATCTTCTGCTGCAACAGCAGCCGGTCGCGTTCGATCTGCTCATACAGCAACGTGCGCTGCTGTTTGCCGGCAAAGAGCGTCTTGAGTTCCTTGATGCCCGCGCCCGGAGCCTTAATAAGCTGAGATAGGGCATGAAACAGACCGCTTTTTGAGTACCTGCCATCGATCATGACGACCCAGTACATCTCGATGCTGTACAGCCGATCAGCTTTCGATCCGAGGAACGCGCTGCGCTGCTCTACAGCGGCGCGAACCAGGGAGCTTTCGTACTCGGCGTGCGGGATCGCCGGGTGGTTGTGCTTGAACAGGATCTGATAGAGGCGGCATTTGTCGTCGAGCGAGCGGAAGGCGGCTTCAAGCCGCTTGACCGCATAGTCTCTGCCCGCATGGTCGACGCTCTCGTAGTCGATGCCGCCGATGCGGAGCACGGCGCCCAGATCGCCGGTCTTGGTGAGAAAGCAGTGCTCGTCCCAAAGTCCGTACAGATTGATGTGCGCCTGGAACGACCCCGCCTCTTTCCAATCCTTCGTAATGTGCTCAACCTTGAACATCGCGCCTCGCTATGCGAATCTGTGTTTCTTCCCGCTTCATCGGGTCGTATCTTCTGCGGAACTTGCCGGAGTTGAAGAGCACCTTCAGAATCTCCACGTCGTACTTGGTTGCTCGCCTGGCAATCACCACGCCGACGACGAAGAGCGCGATTCCACCGAAGAGTGAATGCAGAAGGGAGAAGATGGCGCCCCCGGAGATGAGAGCGACGAAGAACAGCCGCCGCTCCGCTCCGAGAACAGTCAGCGGACGGTTCATGGCCTTGAAAACCGGACTCACTCTCGCGTCCGCTGGCTTAGACATGGATCACCTCCTCTCTTTCGTGCCTAGCTCGGAAAGAGCCAGGCCATAAAGTTGACAGCACCGATAGCCATACCCACGCCGAAGACGATCCCGGCGAGAGTCTTCTTGGACTGGCCTTCGCCATAGGCGAACATCAGGCCGCCGACGACGATTGCGACCAGCGACAGCCCGGTCGCAATCGTGCCGGTAAAGGCTGTTTTGAGGACGTTCACTGCGTTGTCCCACGGGTCGTTCCCGGTAGCCTGGGCATACACGGGCAGTGCCGTAAGGAAGAGCAGCGAAGGCGCGAGCCACCTCCGCCAATGCGCGCGCAGCGCCGCAAGGCGAGGGCGCGGACGTTTCTTGTGAAT
>JAMFSY010000047.1 GCA_026225555.1 Methylacidiphilales bacterium | reverse complement strand
TGGTAAAGCACGAGGGTAGGATCCATAAAAGGTCATTGGAAACGGCGGACGTCCAGAGCGCAAAGAATAACCTGAAAGATTTCGTAAAGGAAGTTGAAAGCAAGGATGACGCTCTCCCTGACGTACTCTTCCAAGATTTCACGAAGCGGCGGCTGGAAGGCATCAAGCCGAACCTGAAGGACCTCCACCAACCGACGGAGGCAGGTATCCGTTAACAAGCTCATGCCCTTTTTTAAGAAGTACAAACTTCACGAGATTACCCATGCGCTTTTGGGAAAAGGGATCAAAGCGCGCAGCGACGGAGCACCTCAGACATTCAATCTTGATCGTGAAACGCTGCACACCCTCTTCCAGTATGCGAAGAAGCGCTAGGTGATTAAAGCCGTCGTCTTTTCCTCTATAAGGACGATCACTTTGCCAGCTATCCTCAAGCCATTTGCGCTGCTCGGAATGCGAAAACATCTTTGATTGAGTGGTTCACCTCGAGTCAATTCTTGTGCGAATAGGCGAAAAGTTGTTGAACGCGCAAGGGTTATAAAGCGATTTCCAAATCAAAGCAGCAACTAGTGAGGCGAAACCGAGGCAGGCACAAGTGGCAGTGGCAGCAATTCATCCCAATCGTCCGTGCGGAAGGGAGAGGCCGGCAACCCTTCTTTATTATAAAGATTGCCGATAGGATTCGTGGCCCAGTCGTAGCGGACGGCCACGGGCTGGGACACCTGTGGGCTCGAAACGATGACCTGATCTCCGTCGATTTCAGTTTTCGCCCACATCCAGTTCTTATCCGTCCCGGCAATGGCAAACCCCTTCAGTTCGGTCGGGGTAACAGGAGGAATGCCGGTCGGCGTCCAGGGAGGCACGCCCATTTGCAATCCGCTGCCCGTGTCCTTAAAGCTTAGACGGATTTTATCTCCTTCGATTTTCATCGTGTCATAGATCGGCCCAGAATAGACGAGACTTTCTCCATAAGCGACATGCCGGGCGGCCAGGAAAAGGCGTTGAGCCACATCGATTTTATCCTTGGGATGAATGTCTTTCGGATTGCCAAGGTCCACGGCCACCGCCATTCCCGTATTGGGCAGCGCGAGGGTCATCAATTGGGCTTCACGCAAGAGGCCCCATCCGGGCTGGGAGGGTTGGGTCTGGGGTGCTTGGAGATTGGCCAGTTGAACGAAGAGGAAGGGGAAATCTCCTTCGTGCCATCTTTCGCGCCAATCTGTGATCATTCGGGGGAAAAGGGTTCTATATTCCCGGCCATTGCCCACATTGGCTTCGCCCTGATACCAGATCACGCCTTTGATGGCATAGGGAATGAGAGGTGCAATCATGCCATTGTAGAGACTTACCGGCGTATCCGGGCCTCCCTGCGGCACCGGTGGAGCTATGGGCATCGGGTGAGTGGGCTGAGGACGCGGGGGTACCGGTTGGCCCGTCGCCGCCGCGGCCTTGGCGGCATCGATCCACTGCTTCTGGGCGGCGGGATAAACCGGGCCCTCGGCGATTTCCCACTGCTTTTTCCGCTCCTGATAATCGGCTAGAAGCGCGGGGTAGGCTTCCTTCGCCGCAGGAAAATCGGCCACGACTTTCTCGTAAACATTGATCTCGTTCGTGAAGGGCGGAGCCTTCTGCAAGGCGGAAAGGCTGGTCCACGCTTGGGCGGTGGTTCCTCCCCAATAAGAGGCGATTAATCCGATCGGGCGTTGGTATCTCTGACGCAGATCGCGGCCAAAGTAATAACCTATCGCGGAAAAATTGGACACCGTCTGGGGCGTGCAGAGCATCCACGTGCCCTTGACGTCTTCAAGAGGATCAAGCGAGACCGTCCTGTTGACGACGAAAAGACGAAGTTGGGGATCATCGGCCTGGGCAATTTCTGTCGGAGCATGGTCTGCCCGGTTCAGACCGAATTCCATATTGGACTGCCCGGAGCAGAGCCAGACGTCACCCACCAGGACATCATCCAAGGTGACGCTATTCTTACCTGTGACGACAAGGGTGAGCGGAGGCGTTCCAGGAGCCAGAGGTTCTAGGTCAACCCGCCACTTACCCTTACTGTCGGCCGTGGTTTTAGCCGTGCGATTCCCCAAGGTGATCGTGACCACTTCCCCTGCATTTGCACATCCCCAGACAGGTAGGGTCAACTCCTGTTGCAAGACCATGTGGCTTCCAAAAATAGCCGGCAGCGTTACGTTTCCGAACGCCGTGGATCCGGAAATAAGCAAAGGAAAAAGAGCCCACCCCAGGAAACGAGAGGAGACAGTTGGCTTCATCATAGAGAGGAAAGAATAAAGGGGAAAAACCTGGGAAAGGCGCAACGGAGGTCCCGGTATCGATTATAATTTTGCCTCGGCATCGATGAGATAGATGGGCTTGAGACCGATCACGGTATCGGCTCCGACGGAAATCGGATTTCCCATGATATCCAGCGCCTTTTTTCCTTGGAGGGAAATCCCGGGGATGGTGCCAAGAGGAACTCCTGCCCGCGACCACAGAACTTCGATCGATTTTTCATCTCTGGTGAATTTAGCGATACTGACTTTTGCCGTTCCCACTGGGACGACATCGAATCCCGCCGGAGCCGCTCCTTCGAGGAGGTAGACCATGGCGGCATGAGCTGCCAAGGGAGGAAGCGGGATGCCGTTGGCATCGATCATTTCAAATCCGGGACGATAGACGATATGACCGGCCGGATGGGCCTGGGCAATATAATAGAAGTTCTTTTGGACGCCCGCGGCCTTGAAGCAGATGGCGGTACGAACCAGGACACTAGTCGAGTCCGCTGTCGTCATCGGGTCGTAGGGCTGGATGCAAAGACTGTCCATCCAACTGGCCGGAGTCGTGCCCGATTCGGTTTGCCAGACCGGCATGGTTTTTCCGCTCCGGTTCTTGAAGGTCTGGATAAAACGAATGTTGTCCAACACATCCGTTTCGTCAGGTCCGGTGCCCGCAGCGCATCCGTCATAATAGTGAAAGGACCAGGCATCGACATATGCCCCGCCGCCCTTTTCCAGTGCTTGCTTGGTGAGGGGGCGATGAAGCGACGAGACCGCGCCGCCGATAATGGTTTCCTCCGGCTTCGAGACCAGGGCGTCCGCCGTATTTTTCAGTAGCGAGACATAAATATCGTCCTTTTGTTTTCCGTGCGGAATCTGAAGGAAGCCACCATCCGGTTCGTTCCAAACTTCCCAATGATCGATGAACGGGCCGAAAGCGTTGGCGGTGCGCAGGACATAGTCGCGCCACGCGGCAAAGTCAGCCGGAGGCCAACTGTGGGCCCAGGAGGAACCCGCCGCTTTACCGGGATCGGCATCGGCCCGAAAGGGAGGCGTCGTATCGAAATCTCCGAGAATCTTAAAGCCCAGGTCATGGGCCCGCTGGACACCGCGGGTATCGAATTTCCAATCCCCTTCCTTTTCTTCCTCCAGCACCCATTTCGTCACGAGCGGGGGATGCAGCCGCAGCCAGCGGAATCCGGCCCGTTCCGCAATATGGAGATTGTAGGGGGTTAGGCTGACATGTCCGCCAAAGAAGGAATCTTTGACACTACCGGGCGACGGCAGCTTGGGCACGACGGTATAGAGGATTTCGGTCAGCGGTATGGCGGAATCCGCGGAATAGATGCTGCACTTGAACCCACCAAACAAGTTTGTCGGCAATTGAAGAGCAATTTGTTGAGGATCCGAAGTGGCGGGATTCACCGGCAGGTCGATCTGCTGAAGAATCACGCCCCACGGGTCGATAACTTTGGCTTTGAGGATTCGTTGCTGATCGGACAGAGCGAAGACCGTAAATTTCGCCGGTTCGTTTTGATAGAAGATGTTGGCCGGATCTTCTCCCTGCGCCCGTTCGGTCCCGACCACCAGGGAAGGCGGGGGGGAATTCTTGAGCGGCTCCGAACCTTCCACGACGGTGACATCGTCCATCTCGTATGTCCCCGAATTCGAGGAATGGATGGAGAAGAAGTAGCTTCCGGAGGTGGAAGGCTTGGGGACGGCGGTGAAGGAATAGAAATTCCACTTCGTATCGGGCGTGCGAATCAGCTGTTCGTTCCAGATGACGTTGGGGAAAAGGCCGCCTCCAAGCCGGGCAATCAGCTTGGTGCCCGGGACATCGCTTTTCAGCCAAAATCCCACAGTGGCCGGATGGCCGTAGCGCAGCCGGAAGTAACCGGAGGTGAGTTCGATGCCGCACGATTTATTGATCTGGAAACTGAGCACACGTTTCCCTTGGGGGGCATCGGAAACCGGGATCGATCTCAGGGTCGCGTTGATATTGTTTTCATCCGATTCCGGGCCCGAGCGCAAATCGCCGCCCTCCCGGAACGTCCCGGTCCATTCATCGGTTCCCACTTCGAAAGATCCGTTCCTTAATTGATTTCCGGAAAGGGGTTCTCCTTCCTCCACCGGGGGCAACTCCGTCACAGAGACATCGTCCAACCAAATGGAGGTCTCATCCTTCATGCCGAATAGAATCACAGAGTCTTTCTGGTCGACGTTGTCGGGCAATGTCACCACGAGAACATGCTCTGTCCACTGCTCTCCGACGGTGATCGCCGCGGAAAAATAGCTTGTCCAGGGACTCCCAGCTTTTCGAAGCTGCACCTGGATTGGTTGCGAGTTGCTGTAGCCACGGATCCAGAACGAAATCCGCAAAGACTGGCCCGAGTGAATAGGAATATGTTGGCCGAATTGAAGATCGAAGGCGTTCGCCTTTCGGATGGTAAGGCGTTCGGACTGAGTGCCGGAGTGGGGGTTGTTCGTATCCAGGGCGAATTCAGCGTCCATCTTCGACCAATTATTCTGTTCCCAGACGGACGGCGTGGCCGTCGATTCAAAGCCGGGATCTTTTACCAGATTTGGAGCATCCGGTGAATCGGCCTGAGCGAGGGCAGGGGAGACATTCGCGGACCACAGGGAAAGCGAAAGTGCCGCCAAAATAAATGACCGCAAGGTCGATGAGGAGAGGATAATCATATATAGAATAAAGAAAGATGAGGTGCGAGCCGGGATGCGTCGGATTAAATTACAGAGAAGGTCGAATAATTTTTACTGAAAAGGGAGGTTTCTACCGCAACCCGAATCCGATATCGGGAAGACAATGCGTTTCCTGTTTCCCGGCAGCAGAAAGCAGGAACCTATAGTTCCAAACGCCGGCCGTTTCCACCGCTTGAAACGTCCCTGTGGCTGTCCGGCATTCCCACTCATGGGGTTTGGACAGGACCTTGGGAGCAGCGGTGTTCGCTGAGATGCGAACTGCGGCAAAAAGGCTCTCACGAGAAAGTAGCGGGGTGCGGCTGTCCAGGAGAATCAAGTCCAGCCGATTAGACTCGGTAATTTCGCGCCAGAGGACGCCGTCTTTTGCCGGGAAGCCATTGAAGGCGGTCTCGCTGGGCCGCTCGAAGCAGAGGGGATGGGTCGCCGTCAGAAACTGGTCTCCCAACTGCAGATACGGGTCGCCGTGCAAACGTTGTGCGGGGCCATACGTTTTTACCGACGTTTTCGTATTTGCGACTTCAGCGAGAGGCGCCGGCTGCCCGGAAAAGCAGGAGAGATAAGGATTTCCCAGCGAGAACCGAAGCTCGTCCACCCGGAGATCGCTGTGCGCCAGGAGATGGATAAACCATAGTAATTCGGTATCGCTGGCGATCCACCATTGCCTGATTTCCACGGAGCTTCCTCGTCGCATGGAGGCCAAGGTCGATACCCCGGCCTCGTGCCCTGCCGAAGTGCGAAGATAGGATTGGCCCTGACTTGGCGGCGGGGGAGACTGCAATATCCAATCGGTGGTTCTTACGCCCTCCTTAAGCCATGTCAGGTCCTGCTGCGGTTGGCTGTTGGCTTGGAGGATTTCCAGCCCATTGACGGAGAGATGATGAACGCGTCCCAAGTCATCCAAATGCACTGAAATGGTTTTCCGACGCAGGGTAAACTCCGAAGCGGGCCTGGGCGGTAGCAAATGCCGACGCTCTTTCGCGTATTCCGGCATGCGTCCGACCAAAACCCGTCCGCAATGGCCGTCGAAACTGAGCTTTTGCCACTGGGTCGATGGTTCCGACAGGAGCAATCGACCAAAGTCGAAGGCTTTCTGCCTTAACCAGAGAGGTAAAAGAAATTCCTCGTAACCGCCCTCATCCCGGCGTGAACCGCCAAAGGTGTATCCGCCTGCCGACAGGCGATCGTTGAACGCCGCCGCCATTTCCATGGCGTCCTCTTCAACCAGGGGATCGCCGCTTTCAATAGAGAACTCCTCCAGGGCCATCCAGGAAAGCAGGGAGTAATGTGCGCACCAGCGATTGAACTCAGAGTAGATCATCCGGCCGCGGTTCGGCACCCTCAACGTGCGGATCTTCTCTCGATAATAACCCAGGATTTCTTGCTGCACATCAGCCAGACCGACGAGCTTGGCATAGGCGTATCCAATCGCGCAGTATTCGACCAACTGGTTATGACAGGGATTTTCGTTACGGAGGGGAAAGGCTTGGAGATAAGTCCAGAGATCGCCCGCGAAGATCCAGAGGGCCGCATAGGTTTCAGGACTGAGAAAGTCGCGCCCATGCCGGAGCACGGCATTGGCGGAGGTAAGTCCCCATAACGTGGCGCACCAATCGCTCGACGTGTCGCGATCTTTCACCGCCCGCAGATATCGTCCCTGAAGCGCCGGTTTGGTCCAAACCAGTTGCTCCATTTGGAACCGGACCGCTCTTTCCAAGGCATCCACTTTTTCCGCATCGGGCGGCGTCAGAGTTAGATAATAGGCGAGCATTCCGGCCGCCCCGATCTGGTCATCCGTCTTATCGTATTGGGATAATTCGTGCTCCGTCATAAAGCAGCCATCTGGCCGCTGACCGTGAAGAAGCCGTAGAACGCTCCGTTCCAAAATCTGAAAATCCGATTCGAAATCCGGATTTCTATCCCGCAACCGGATGAATTTACGATCCCGGTAACCGTCCACCGACTTGAGGGACCAATTAGCGGGGCCGGTGTAGAGGGTCGCCTCTTTTTCCAAGGGCCTCGAAGTTCGCGCAATAAAGGAAGAGATCATAGGTCCATGAAGAGGTGGGCAGTGTTCGACGGCGTGAAAAAGCCCGGGGGTTCGCCAGAGAGCTCAAGGAGATTTTCTAAAGCTTTTAATTTCATAAAATTCAATGTTGCATCATCAGGATAAAAAAATTACTTGGATGGTGGCGCAGTCGATCCACGGACTATCAATTCGGGCTCCACGACGACGGAGGGGATCCGGTTGTCCTTGCCTTCGAGCAGTTGGAGCAAGAGGGTGGCCGCCTCTTTTCCCATCCGGTAGAAATCGGCCATCACGGTGGTCAAGGCCGGATGATGAAGATAGACGAAGGGCATGTCATTAAACCCGACGATCGATACGTCCTCGGGAATGCGCACCCCCGACGACAGAAGAACTTGGCAGCACTGCAATGCTTCCAGATCCGAGGAGAAGACCATTCCGGTAGGGCGTTCCCGCAGGTAGAGTTCAGAGAGGAATTCCTGCTGAACTTCCTTTCGAAAAGCGACGTAGACTTCTTCGGGAAGATCAGGCGCCAAGGTGCGTTTTCTATGCTGCCATACTTTCGGAAACAGACCGGCCTGCCTCATCGTGTTGAGGTAGGCATCCCGTCGGACGCCCGTGGAATGGTGGCTGTCTTCATCGATGGGCCCGGAGATGAAGATAATTTTTTTATGTCCCAGCTCGATCAAGTGGCGGGTGGCCTTGGCCATTCCCGCCGTGTCGTTCAGAATGACGGCATTATGCTCGGAAATGCCATTGAGGAGGATGAAGGGAATTTGATAACGATTTAAATCGCTCATCACGATCTTGTCGGTGGCCGCGTTTTCCGAGTTGAGAATCAGGCCGTCGAAGGAGTGCTCCCGTAGATAACGCGGCAGATCCTGTAAGAGTTCCCGCTTGCCGTCCTCGCGGATGATATTCAAATGCCAGTCTTGATCGGTCAGATGATCGCTTGCTCCTAAAATGGCGGGAAAGATCACTTGCGGCAAATGACCTCGCTGATGCGGAGCGTAGCGAATGACAAAACCTGCCTGGCAGAGCGCCTCTCCCTGCAAGGCCCGGGCAAAGGGCTGGGAACGGTAGTTCAGTTTGTCGGCTAGATTTTTAATGCGCTCGGCCGTTTTGGGACTGATCCGGGTAGTGGAAGTGCGATGTTTACCCAACACCTGGGAGACGGACCGCGGGCTCAGGCCCAATTGGCGAGCGATGTCCCTGATGGTCACCCGTTGGGGGCTATCGGCAGCGAGTAGGGAGTGATCAGGCATCGAATGATTCCTGATTGAATCATATGGAAGCAGTCTTTTCATGCAATCCTCAAATTGCCTCTCGACGGTGGTAAGTACATTCGATGATATGGCTGCCTATTGGGGAAAGGTGGAGCTTTCGACAATGCGCCAGCGATAAAAGGTTTCCAGGGAAGGCGCACCGGAATTGGACGCATAATCGGGAATGTTCGTGTCCGTGGGGTCGATATCCCGCTCGAGGGTGGAAGAACCCCGTTGCTCTCCGAGGATCACGCCGCTGTCTTCGTTCCACTGGGCGGCCGGGTTTGACGTGGGGTTTTGCAGAGCCTGTGCGGTGTAGTAGATCTTGAAGGAATTCGATTTGGTTGTGAGCCGGGGATAGAGGTCGGCGTAAGGCCGTTCTCGCACGTTATCCCCCACGCCGGCAAAGGAGGGGCCGTACCAGGCGGCGGTTGCGGCGGCATCGCTGGTCCAGGACTGGCCGGTTGGGACGAGGAAGATGGTGCAAATTTCGCTCGCCGATTTGAAGATGTCGCCCCCTGCGAATTTTGCCTGAAATTGTCTCAACGTTCCTCCCGTATCCGAATCGGTGACCCCGTCGCTGAGATTCAGGGAGAGGCGGGCGGGATTTGTGATCAGGGTGATATCGACCATGGCGACCCGTTCCGGGGCCAAGGCCGATCGTAACGCGGTATCGCGGGTAATGTAGGTGAAGGGAAGAATCTGATAGTTCATGTTAATTTTTCCCATCGTCGCAAAGGGTTCGCTCACGGCGTAGGGCTCCGCGACCGGCATCCAGAAGAGATCCAGCAGCAGGTGATCAGCGGGACTGACGGCTCCGGGATGACCATTCGGACCCGGCCGGAAAAGAAGGGTCTGCCAGGGAGTGGGAGGCGTATTTTCGACGCCCGTGGGCAGAGATCCGAACATGACGGGAGAAGGGACTTGGCGGTTGGCGGAGAAGAAGGTGGGGCTCGTTGCCTCGGCGCCGCTGCTGAGGTTGCCGAAGTAGGGAGAGGTGGCGGTACCCACACCCAGGCTGGTCCCCTCGTCGGCTTTGTTGATATACGGGCCGGGAGGGTAAACGCCGATTCCGTCATCCCAATCGGGCGGAACGACGAGGGTGGCTCCGTTGAATGTGGAAGGAACGACACCGGAGAGGCCGGTCGTAAGGGTTCCCCCGGTCGCGCCGGGCAGCAGGCCTCCGGCGATCTGCCTGAAGCCAAAAGCGATTCTTTGGGTCGGCGCCGCGGCGGGATTCAGGGTGAAGGCGGACTGTGGAACGGAACTACTGGGAGAGCCGACGGGACCGGGGACGATGGAAAAAAGCCGGTAGTCCGACCAGGCGGCAGTGGGCACCATGCTGACGATGGTGTCGTATGTTCGATTGATGAGGGCGTTGCCCCATATGGAGGAAGATTGGACGGTGTCAACGCGGTCGACCGCAGGGCCGGCGTAATTTCCGGCCGCCGTGCTTCCAAAAAGCCGCATGGCCGTGGAACTTTGATCAACCAAGGGAACGGGCACGCTGGTGGTGGCGGGGTAGGCGATGGTGTAAGTCTGGACCAGGTTGGCCGGGAGAGCCTGATTGCCCGCATAAACGGAAATGGTAAGAGGGCCGCCGCCGAGGCTCATGGTGGTGCCGGTGATGGGCAGGATGCTGCTGTAAAAGGGATTTCGGGTGGCGGGATTGCCCGAGCCCAATCCTTCAAAACTTACTAGTACGCGGTAATCCACAATACCGGAAAAGGGCCGCGAGCTGTTCAGCAGCCCCATGATATTATAATTAGTGATGCTCTGCGTCAGCGTGTGGGGTATCCCCATATTGACTCCGTTCAGGGTATACTGATCGAGGCCCTGGACGACGACGGTGAAGCCGGGCGCAAACATGCTGAAGCCATGGGCGGGATCGAAAAAATTCATCAAAAAGAATCCCTGGACTGCCGTGGTATTGGCCGGGGGAGTCAGGCCGGTGACTCCGACGATGGCGCCGGGTGTCTGCCTGCTGTCGATCGGGACGGCCGCCGCTGTGCCGCTGGCGCCCTGGCCCATGCCGATAAAGAGCATGGCTGCTTCCGAAATGACAGGAAACCGGCCCAACCCGCGTGTATTCCAGCCAGAGTCGTAGCTGGGGGTGACGCTGCCGACGCCTCCTCCTTTTGAAAAATTGGAAGAGGCCGAGAGGTAGGGAGAGGTGACGGTGGGATCGTTCAGATTGGTCATCCGAATATAGTCGTAGATTTCCGTCAGGATCTGCCGATTTCCGGACGGCCCGTATTTGGAGTTAAACGGATTGGAGCTAAAGCCGGGAACGGCAATCGAAGTGAAATGGTCGAGATAGTTGAGAAGCGTCTGATTGCGGGGGATCGAGATATCTGTCGTGCGGCTGAGGGGATCGCTTCGAGTGAAGTAGTAGGGCAACCCATTGATGGTGGAACAAAAGGCAATCAACTGGTCGATGGCCGAGCGGTGGGCGGTATCGTTGGTCTGGTGGATGGGCCAGATGGCGATGCGAGGGGTGCCAAAGAGAGTCACTTCCGGTGCGCTGCTATGGGCCGTCAAAAAGAACCGCGAAGTCTCCAACTGTTGCGAGTTCAGGACACCCCCGTCATTAAGCGCCCGGGTCGGGTCAAAAAGGAGCTCTCCGACAGAAGAATAGAGCCGGTTCGTTTTCTTGGGAATGGGGGCGGTGGCCGCTTGGGTACCTCCTTCGGATCCGCCAAAGGTATAGCGCGGCGAAAGCGCGAAGAGCTGATTGCTGGTCAGGCTGGAGGGCGGGTTCAGCCCGGCATAGACTTTTTGAAGGGTCGTGGTGGCCGGGTGCCCCGGATAGGACTGATACTCGCCTTGGGCGGGTTGGTACATGGCCCGATTTTGCTCATCGGTCGTGTTGAAATGGGGCGTGTCCCAGAAGGTGCCGTCGCTGGCCGTGTTGATGTTGATCTTGCACGTCTCATCGTCGGTCCAAAAGGCGATTCGACCCACGATGGGATTGGTTTTGGATGCGCCGGTTACCGTGACGATACGGCTCGTGGTGCCCGCGATAGGCGAGACCATGGTTCCATCCTGGAGGACGTAGAGCCAGCGCACCGGCATGGGGGCCGGTTGGGTGGTGGCGGTGGACCAGCCGGGGGGAATGGTGAGGGAAAAGCCCTCAATGTTGACCGTGGAGGCGAGGTTGGAAGGATTGCGGGGATCCAGCACGGGGAAAAACATGCGGCTGGTTCCGTCGGGCTGGGTCAGGGTGGCCGGTGCATTGATATCGGTCCAGGTCGCCGGTTGGGAGGACCAGTTGGCTGCGGGGATGTCGTCAGCCAGCAGCGCACTCGCGCTTGTCGTGGTGAGCAGATCGGAGGAGTAGAGCTTATAGATGAGCGACAGGCTGCCATCGGAATTAAACAGGCGGATGGCCCCGGGCTGGGAGGCCCAGGAGAGGGTCGAGCTTTGGCTCGTGGCATGGTCGATCTGCGCCTGGACCAGATTGATCGCCATGTCCGAGAGCTGCCGGGCGTCGGCGTTGGCCATGTAATAGGATGAGGACCGATTTTCCGAACCGGCTCTCATCAGCAGTCCCACGACGAGGAGGGTAATGAGAATAACGGAGAACAGGACAAAGAGGAGCGCGGATCCCCGGCGTGACGAAGCGTACCGGGAAGAGGCCCTGGATGCGGTTTTCATGGACGATAAAGGGTGGGGCTGCACGTGTAGGGGCTGATCTGCACCATGACGTAATTGGCCGGAAGCGAAGCAGCGGCGCTGAACCGCTTCTGGACAAGAGTGACGTAAAGTTGCGCATCTTTGGCGGTCACCGGTTCGAAGTAGCCGCAGGGATGGATTTTAAAGGAGACATAGGGGCTGTTCGCCGGGCTTCCGCCTGGAAGCGTTCCCGTCCCGAGGTTGGGTAAGCTCAAGAGGGGAGAGAAAGCCGCGTTTTCGCTGATCGCGATGTTTTGCGGAAGAAAAGTTATTTTCCCTGCAGGGACCATCGTGCCGGTCGAGGCGGTCGTCCAGAGCTGGAGGGCACAGTAGGTAGGAGGTGCTCCCGGGATAGATGCGCGCTTGATCAGGCGGACTTCTAGAATCTGGTTCTGGGCGGAGGCGATCTGCGTGCCGAGCCTGATCTGATCCGAAAGAAGTTGGCCGCCGATGCTCAGGTTATTGCTCTCGGAGATCGAGGTAAACGAGGGAAGACTGAGGGCCATCAACACCGCCATGATGGCGATGACCACGAGCATTTCCACCAACGTCATGCCACTCCGGCGCCAGCGTCTCGAGGCGAGAAAAATCATTGCAGGCCGCTCCATTTGCATTCCCGGATGGGGACGGTGGTGGTGAACTCCTTGTATTCGATATGGGCGGTCAGCAAAGCATTTTCCAGGGCGGCGAGATCAGATGCATAGCGGGTGACGTCCGTGAATTTATTTTGCAAAGCGGAGGCGATGGCGCTCGGTGGCGTCGATCCGGAAAGGAGGTGCAGGGCCGCATTCTCACTAATGGCGACGAGGGTCAGTTGGACCACGGGAGGCAACTGGGCCTGTTGAACGCTGACGGTCCCGCGGGAATTGTAGCTGTAATCCTGGGTGAGCTTGGTTCCGGTGTTGTCGTCGCGGATTGATAACCTGGGCCAGACGACCATGGCAATGACGTTGTCCGCGATGGGCCATCCCGATTTGACGACGTTGGTGGTCCAGCCGCTGGTGGCGTCGGAAAAGACCTGCAGTGATTCCGTGGGCTGAATCGCCTGCATCAACCGATAGCGATACCGCGAGGTCGCGATCTGGGTGGGGCGGAAGGCGGCATCACTTCCGTATTCTACGTAGTAGCCGACCGCATTAAGCAGGCCCGACGTTTGATTGTAGGAACTGTTGGTGGAGTAAGCCCTCGGAGCTTGGAAGAAGACGCCGAAGGAGCCGTTGGGCCCGGAGAGCAACGACTGCAAGTCGGATGGTTTGAGGACAAGAAATTGCAAATCGGATTTGCGGACATAGGTCGTCGGGGCGGTGGGGCTGTCGTAATCCCAGTAGGTGTTCAGGGTGGCGAGAGAAAGGGTTTCCGCGACCGTGTTGAAGCCTTGCCGGGCCGATTGGAAGGCATCGATCTGGGATGAGGCGACGCGGATGGTCAGGCTGGTTTGGTTCATCACCACTCCGATCATGGTCATCAAGAGAAAAAACACCGCAATGGCCACCATCAATTCCGCCAGCGTAAAAGCGGCGGAACTCCCGCGTTTACGATGACATGCAGGACACATGAGAAAATTCAATTTCCACTTTGCTGGGCGACGAAAAGCGAGAAAACCAGGCTCTTTTGAGAGGCGGCCGCGGTGCTTTGTGGGTAACGAAGCGTTACCACCACGGTCTGGGCGATGGACGGGTAGGTGCCGGGAATACCGGGGATGTTGGGATTGTTGACCGCAAAGCTCGCACTAAAGAAGGCGTCGCTGGCACCCTGAAGCACCTGCGTTCCGCTGCGGTCGTAATAATAAGTCGTTTGCTGGAGATTGGTAATTTCAGACAGCGGAATTTGCTCCAGTTCCGAACTCATTTCTTTGGCGATATTGGCTTCTCCCGTTCGCGTGGCGGCGACGGAAAGAGTGGAGAGTCCGATGGGAAGCAATCCGACAATTGTCAGCATCGAAAAGGAAACGATGGCCAAGGCGATGGTGACTTCGATCAGGCTGAATCCGCTCGATCGACGACGGTTGCCCCCGGAGCGGGTGATCTCTGCCGGACAATAGAAAATCATGGTTTGAGCGGGCGAGTTAAAACGGATCATAAAACCCAGTCCAAAGGAAACAAATAGATATCGGGAGCTTTTCCTGTTTAGCTACAAATAAAATGATTCCATGTTGAATTCAAGTTAAAAAATCGATACCTTGCATTTAAGATACATGCGCCTTCCCGAATTTTTCCCTAGACCAAGAGCAGTCCGGCCTCTCTCTATCTCAAATTTTTCGGTACTGCCCAGAGCATGAAAACGCCGCCACTGTCGCCCTCCGAGATGACCTTTCCGACAAGTCTTCCCGCGACGGAAACCCAGCTCCCGAAAATTTATCAGGCTGGCAGCCTCCGGTATACCCGACGGGATCTTTTCGTTCTTTTCCTGTGGCTTTTGGGAGGGGACTTCGCGTTCACCTTCTTCGAAAATATTTTCGGCCGATTCATGCCCCTCTATTTGAACGATCTCCACGCGTCCAATTCCCTCATCGGTATTATGACGGGGAGCCTCGCAGGGTTCGTAAACATTTTCTTTCTTCCCAACATCAGCCAGTGGAGCGATCACTACCGCAGTCCCTTCGGACGACGGATTCCGTTTCTTTACGCGGTCACTCCCCTGGCGGTCGTTTCTCTCATGGCGGTCGGATTCGCTCCCGAAATTGCCGGGTGGCTCCAGTCCCGCCTGATCGTCCACCTAGCTCCCTCCCTTCCCGCCGCCACGATCGTTCTCATTCTCCTTTGCCTCCTCGCCGCCTCCTTCCATTTCTTTAACATGGTGTTGACGAACGCCTACACCTGGCTCTTGCGTGACGTGGTGCCCCTGGAGTTGATGGCCCGCTTTCTTTCCTGGTTCCGGTTTGTCGGCACGGCGAGTTCCTTCGTTTTCCTCTGGTACGTTTTTCCGTTCATCATCGCCCGCCGCCAAGAGGTATTTCTTGGGGTCGGTTTCTTTTATCTGGGTGTCTTTCTGCTGATGTGCCGCAACGTGAAGGAAGGTGAATACCCGCCCGCGCCGGCCAGGGAAGACCGCCCCGGCATCTTCAAATCCTTTGGTCTCTATTTTCGGGAGTGTTTGGGTATCCCCCTCTATCGCAATTTTTTCATCGTCTTCATCCTCATTGGGACGGCGGGTTGCACGGGGCCCTTCGCGGTTCTTTTTGCGCGGGAAACCCTGGGGCTCACCATGGAGGATATGGGCAAGATCTTCGCGTGGGGCGCCCTGGCTTCCGCCGTGGCTTATTTGCCGATCGGCTGGCTCTGCGACCGCTTTTCCCCGATCCGCGTGACTCTCGTGTCGCTTATCGGCCTTGGGCTGGCGGCGGTCCCGGGCTTTCTGCTGGTGAGGGACAGGAACAGCTTTCTTATTTACACGACCCTCTGCGCCATCCCCTGGATCGGGTGGGGGCTCGGCTCGCAGGCGACGGCGATGCGGCTTTTCCCCGCCGAACGATTCGGCCAGTTTTCCTCGGGGCTCAATGTCTTCAGTTGCGGCGCTTTCATTTTTGGCAATTACCTCGTCGGGCAATTCATGGATCTGGTCCATAGCAATTATCGGATGACGTTCGTTTGGAGCGGTCTCCTTTTGACCCTGGCCATTTATCCCATGGTCCTCGTTCATCGCGGATGGAAACAACACGGCGGTCTCCATCATTACGAGGCGCCTCTTCCTTCCTCGACCGTCGGATGAAGACTCCAGCCCTTTTTCTGCTCGATGAGGAGCACTGGGAAAACGTCTATGGCGTGGAAGAGCGGCGACGTTGCGAAATTCTCGTTTCAACTCCTCTCCGCTTTCAAACTCCGCAGTCCATCCGCGAGAGGCCCGAGGACTTGGCCCAGGTCGAAGTGATCTTTTCCGGCTGGGGAATGCCCCGCTGTGACGCGGATTTTCTTGCGGCGGCGCCCCGGCTCAAAGCCATTTTCTATGCGGCGGGTAGCGTGCGGGGTTTCGTCACCGATGTCCTTTGGAAGCGGGGAATTATCGTGAGCTCTTCCAACAACGCCCTCGCGGTGGCCGTCGCTGAATTCACTCTCGCCCAAATCCTCCTCAGCCTGAAGTCGATGTGGCGGCAGGCTTCCGACATGCGGGCTCTCCGGCGCCCTTTACGTCATTTATCGCCCGGTATTTACGGCAGCGTGGTCGGCTTGGTTTCAGTTGGCGCGATTGCGCGGTCCCTCATTTCGCTGCTGCGCCCTTTCCGGCTCCGAGTCATCGCTTATGATCCTTACTTGCCGGAAGAAGTTGCGCGGGCACTCGGCATTGAATTGGTTTCGCTCGAAAAACTTTTTGAGATTTCCGACGTGGTTTCTCTTCATACGCCATGGTTGCCGGAAACCGAGGGATTGATTCGCGGCCACCATCTCGCCCGGATGCGGACGGGCGCAACCTTGATCAATACCGCCCGTGGGGCGGTGGTGAATGAGCCGGAAATGATCGAAGTGCTCAAGGGGCGCCCCGATCTTTCGGCGTTGCTGGATGTCACCTGCGCCGAGCCGCTGCCGTCTGAATCGCCTCTCTACGATCTTCCCAATGTCATTCTCACTCCTCACATCGCGGGCACCCTCCATCGCGAATGCTGTCGATTGGGAGCGATGGCCGTCGATGAGTTTGAGCGTTATCTCAGGGGAGAACCGCTTCTTGGTCAGGTGCGCGAGGAAATGATGGCGACCAGCGCCTGAGGCGGCGGGAACTAAAAGAACGCAGCGGCTGTTTCAAATATTTGAGAGAGAATGCAATTTTTTGATTGCAGGGGTTACGTGCCTTGAGTACGACTCAATGAGGAATCATTAACTCTAAGCCTCCATTAACTAGTGATGCATCATTGAATCTTATGAAAACTAAAACCTATCCCATACACCAACTCGGTCTGGGGCTGAGAAATCTCGCCATCGGCGCTCTTTGGCTCAGCCTCTCTCTCACGGTGCGGGCGACGGCCCTCAGTTGGAACGAAGGTGATACGGGAGGAACCTGGTCGACGGCGGGGAACTGGAGTCCTGCGGCCGTGCCGGGATCGACCGACACTGCGACCCTGACCGACGTTTCGAGCGGAACGACGCGGACGGTTGTTTATGACACGGGCGCGTCCGGTTCCCTTCTCGGACTCACCATGACCGAGCTTAGCGGGGGAACCAATATTCTGGACCTGCAGAAAAATCTCGCGATTACCAACGCGGTTTCCCTCGGAGGCGGCAGCACCAACGGCACGGACGAGGTGATCCTTGAGCCTGGAATCAGCCTGACGGTCGGATCGACGGCCAACGGAGGATTAACGATTGGCGCGGGAGGCCTCCTGGAGGCGAATGTTTCATCCGCCGCGAATACCGACACCTATGGCAGCACATCGGGTTTGCTTACCCTGAGCGGCGGGGAGATTGAAATGACCAACCCGGCTTCGGGCGGGGCTACCGGCGCTTTTCAGTTTACCATTGGCACGGCATTCACGATCTCCTCGGGAACGATCGACGTCAATGCAACCGCGGGGTCGGCCCGTCTGCAGGCCAATGGTAATTTTACCGCCACGGGAGGTTCGTTGGAGGGGCCGCTGAGTCAGTTCAACCTGGTCGGCGCGACCAACTCCATCAGCAATTTTAATACGGGCGCGACCGTATTTTCCTTGAACAACACCACGACTTCGCAGTCCTTGACAACCAACCAATCGGTAGGCGGCTTGCAACTCCTGGCCGGTGGCGGCGCGGGCGCGGTTATTACCAAAACTCTAACGATGACCGGCTCCGGGACTACGATCGGAAACATCACGTTCGGTGACTCGACTTCCACGGGCACGCTCAAGCTGCTTCTGGGCTCAAATGTGACCCTGGCCACCGGCGCGGCGCTTCCTACGGCGCCCGCATCCGGCCAGCCCACGAGCGCGGGGACGGTGAATTTTACCATCGACACGGCGGGACACGTTCTGGACCTTACCGCCAACACGGGAGTGTGGACGCCGAATGCCGCCAAGAACGGCACGTTCACCAGCACGACCACCTGGACGCTCAACTCCAGTGGCGGCACCCCCGGCAGCATCAGGGCGACGGGCTTTAATTTAGCCACAGCCAGTACCGTCACGACGGTCGGTCCCAACATGACCTTGGAATCGACCGGCGGTAACAGTACCGCCAATAATTTGGGCACGAGCGGCACGATCGATCCGACCTCAACCTTCCTTTACTCCGGTAATGCCGCCGCGGCCACTGCGGCCACGCTGGTCTCGGGCCGGACCATCGGCAACCTGGCCGTGCAGAATGGCGCCTTGAATGTCAATCAGGCCAGCTTGACGGCAGGCGGAGGGGTTGCCGTCAGCACCGGCGGCAATCTCATACTGAATGGGGGCACCACGGCGGCCACGTTAACTTTGGGCAGTGGCCAGAATTTCACGGTGAACAGCGGCGCTCTGACCTTTGCCCTGGGCAGCGCCACCGGCTTGGCCAACGGGTCCACCGAAATCTTCGGCAATAACGGAACGGGCTCCGGTGGCACGTTTACCCTGACGGGGCTCACTTTGGACATCACCCAGGGAACCGGCTTCAGCACCAGCAACACCTACCAGCTCCTGGCGAACTTCTCGAGCAGCACGGCTGTCAGTAATATCGCCACGAATATCGCCGGCTTCGATGCCAATATTGACAGCACCGGCTTGCTCAGTTTTTCTCCCGCCGCTGTGCCGGAACCATCGACCTGGGGCCTCATGTTCATTGGATTGGGTCTGCTCGCGCTTCGGTCGCGGCGCCAGGTGGGATGGTCCAAATTTTGCTAATGACACTGTTGTCCTCGCGGACGGTTTGTATCGGGCGAGGGCGCCCCGACTCGGCGTGAGGATCGAAAAGTGTCCAACGGCGGCGAGCTCATCGACGTACCTCCCGCTGCCCGCTCCTCCTTTGGCCACCTGATTGGTCCGGCAAGAAATGCATCAGAATATAGCCAGTCTCCGAAACGATTCAGCGGAGCACATTCCCTTCATCACCGATCATCGGGGCGCGGAACTGGAACGAGTGGCGCTGCCCGTCGGAGGGATCGGGACCGGCACCATCTCGGTCGGCGGCAGGGGGGATTTGCGAGACTGGGAGATCGTCAACCACAGCAGCAAAGGCTTCTCGCCCGCGCGGCGTTTTTTCGCCGTCTCGATTCGAAAGGAGGGAAAGCCTCTCGACGCCCGTCTCTTGGAAGGAGCGTTGCCCCTCTCGGCTTATGAGGGAGATTCGGGGAGTCCCTATTCCCTGGCCGGGATGCCTCGATTTGCCGACACCCGCTGTCAGACCGTTTATCCTTTCATTCAGATCGCATTGAGCGATCCCGCCTCGCCCATCGAGGCAAGCCTGCTTGCCTACAACCCCTTTGTTCCCGGGGATGTCGATGGCAGCGGCTGGCCCGCTGCCGTCTTCGAAATCAGCCTGAAAAATAAAACCGGAAACGAACTGGATGCCTCTGTTTTATTTGGCTGCGACAACTTCCTCGGAACGGACGGCATCGATCGCGTCGAATGCCGTCTAAAAAATCGGGAAATCGAATCGAAAAGCCTCAAGGCCGTTCTTCTTCGTGCCACCGGCTGGCCTCGGGATTGCGAGCTCCGGGGCGATTTCTGCCTTGCGGTCGAGAAGACGGGGTGCCGCACGTCTTCCGCGGCGGGAACGCCGGTCTTGAATTGGAATAATGATTTTCGAACGATGTGGGAACGCTTCTCCGCCCAAGGAAGAGTTTTTTCCCCGGCGAAGGAAAAGAGTCGTCCCATTGCCCTCGTATGTGCGGAGCAATCCTTGCGGCCGCATCGCCGGATCCGGTTCCGCTTTTATCTGACGTGGCGCTTTCCCAACCGGTTGAGTTGGTCCACCGATCGCGCCAAGGGCCGTGCTGGACGCGTCGTCGTCGGAAATTATTACGCGAAACTAGGGAGCACTTCTTGGGAAATCACCCGGCGATTCGCTGCCAGGCTCCCCGCCTTAAGGACAAAAACTTTGGCCTTTACTCAAGCTTTCGCCGGAAATGATTTGCCGCCTGTCCTGCGCGAGGCGGCGTTGGCCAATTTGCCCGCGCTTCGTTCCCAAACTCTTTTTCGCACCCGGGATGGCCGATTCTTCGGATATGAAGGAGGTCATCGCGACAAGTATGTCGGGGGGACCCTTGGGTCCTGCACTCACGTCTGGGGTTACGATTTAGCCACCTTCCAGCTCTTCCCCGAAATCTCGCGTTCCTTTCGCCATCTCCAATTCGGGGAACAACAGCACCTTGATGGCGCGATCGCCTTTCGCGCCGGATTACCCGTGAAGGCGGCTCTCCGTTATCAGGAGGGCAAGGTCGCCGCCGATGGCCATCTGGCTTCCATCATTGCGTACTATCGGGATTGGCTCATCCAAGGTGACGAACCGTGGGTACGCCGACTCTGGCTCCGGGTGAAAAAAGCGCTTCGCTTTTGCTGGCAAAAAGGTTCCTGGGATGCCGATGGCGACGGCGTGATGGAGGGATGCCAGCACAACACGATGGATGTCGATTACTATGGCCCAAATCCACAGATCCAGGGTCTCTATGTCACTGCCCTTCGGTGCGGAGCACGGCTTGCCGAGGCGTTTGGTGATCCCGTCCTTGCCCGGCGATGTGCTGCGTTGGCCAAACAAGGCTCCTGTTTTCTGGACCAGAAACTTTTCAACAATGAATACTTCATCCAGAAAGTCCCCCGCCGGATCCGGCGTTCAGATATTGATCCGCGGCTGACGATCGCCGATCCCAAGCGTCCCTTGCAGCTCGATTATCAAGTCGGACCGGGTCTTCTCATCGATCATCTCCTCGGTGGTCTTCACGCCCAAGTCTGCGGGATCGAGGAGTGCGCGGGAACGGCCCGGACGCGCTCGGCCTTGCGAGCTGTCGTACGTCACAACTTCCGCGTCGATTTGGGCGAAGTCGCCAATCACATGCGGTCCTTCGGCCTTCGTGGGGAGGCAGGAGTGCTCATGGCGACCTGGCCCCGGGGCGGAAAGCCGGTCATTCCCTTTCCCTATTATCCGGAAGTGATGACCGGCTTCGAGCACATTCTCGCCGCCCACTTGCTCTATCAGGGTGAAGAACGGCTGGCGCTTCGAATTGTAGCAGCCGTGCGGGCCCGCCACACCGGAAGGCAGCGAAATCCGTTCAATGAAGCCGAATGGGGAAATCACTACGCCCGGGCTTTGGCGAGTTGGGGAAGTCTCTGGGCCTTTACCGGCCAGCATTATGACGTCCAGTCCGCCACCCTTAAGTTCCGCAATCCGGGGAAAGACGCGACATGGTTTTGGGTTGTGGGAGGCTCTTGGGGAACAATTTCATTTCGATTCTCGCCTAAATCAATTGCGGTTCAACTCCTTCAAGTACACGGCAACCTGACGGTGGATCGCTTGGAAATAGGGAAATGCTTGGCCATTCTTCAAAAAGAAAAGACCAATAATCCTGGGTGGATAAAAAAACAAGCGTCCGTAATTCTCCACCAATCCTAATTCAATCAGACATCCGGATTCGACGAACTCTACTCGGTTTGACCGGTGCCAGGGGTGTTCCGGCGGATTCGAGATGTTCGTACTTGGACCGTGTAATTTAATTGTGATTGCAACTATTAAATTTTTAAGATAAATAATTCAATGTAGAATCAAGGCGTAAGCTGACGCCTTTAGAGTCGAGTCAGTAACTTAACTAAAAATACGTTACGCGATTAAACTAATTAATATCATGAAATCCAATCCGCGCACTTGCATTCGTAATTGGGATTACCGTAGTCGAGTCGTTTTTCTCTGTTTGGCATTAATTGGGGTTAACGCAGGTCATTTATTCGCAAGTACTTACTATGTTGCAGCCACGGGCTTGGACTCAAATGCAGGCACGCTCGCTTCTCCTTGGCTAACGATTCAGCACGCCGCCACAACAATGGTAGCTGGAGATACCTGCAATATCGAAGCGGGTACTTACCCGCAGCCGCTAACCCCGGTGACGCTGGCTCAGTTCGGAACCTCCTCGGCCCCGATTACTTTTCAAGCCTATCCCAGCACCGCCATCGTCACGATAAGCGGGACCACCAGCATCACCGGATGGACGCTTGAGAGCGCCAATATCTATTACGCGCCGATGTCGTGGAATCTGGGCTTTAGCAATCAAGTATTCATGAACGGCGCCATGATGCCTGAAGCACGCTGGCCCAACGCCGGCAGTGCTTATCCTTGGCAGAACAGTTCCGTCAATCCCTCTCCGGACTGGTCCTATATGCAAACCACGGGTTACACCGGTAGTGGCGTGAATGGTTGGTTCACGGATTCTCATTTACCGAGTCGTCCCCCCAACTACTGGGTAGGGGCCATCGTTCATGCGATGTCAGGAGATGGATGGGTCATGCAAGCTCCAACGGTTACCTCGAGCTCTGGAACAACTCTGACCACGAACGATGCCAACGGATCAGGTACCGCCTATGCATTCACGGGAGCATCTGGAACCTTTAATGGAAACGAATACTATCTCAGCGGCATCAAGGGAGAAATGGACAGCCCGGGTGAATGGTATTACGACTCACCTGATCACCGACTCTATATCTATTCCAGCACCGGGGTGCCGACAGGCGTCCAAGCCAAACAAAACCCGTATGGGTTCGATCTGACCGGCAGGTCTTATATCCAGATGATCAATCTCAGGTTCTTCGCCTGCACGATCAAGACAGATGCCACCTCCACAAATGAGCTCTTTAACGGCCTTTCCATGCTCTATCTGGATCATTCCAGCACCTATTCACCTTCGTATGGATTAACCCTGCATGACGGAGACGTTTTGCGCAACAGCGAGCTGGCCTTCGACTCGCAAGGGCTCGTGACTTTGGATGGAAACAACATCCGCGTGATAAATAATAATCTGCACGACTCCGGCTATATACCCATTTGGACGGCCATGATGCAGTGTGTTGATAGCAACGCTTATGGCGCGCTTATCAGTCATAATACTTTATATAATTCGGGCCGTGGGGCGATGGGATTTCCCGGGCTGGCGGCCATCGTCGAATATAATAACATGCATAATGCGATGCAATTGACATCTGACGGCGCCATTTATTATTCAATCCTGGATGCTGGCAATAGTATTATCCGGTATAACTTGATTCATGACTCGCCCGGGCCCGTGGGCCATCTGGGTGGCCCTGTGCAGGGCTTGTATTTGGACGCCCAAAACAGCAACTGGATTATCCATCACAATATCATCTCGAACGTTCCGGGCTTTTCCATGCAAATCAATGCCAGGAATAACTCCAATATGATTTTCAACAATACCTGCGCCAATAGCGCCATGGGATCCTTGGTCACATCCTTCCAAAGCGATGGCGATACCGGGACCGAAATCTACAATAATCTCTTTGGCGCTCCACCGGTTGGAACCTGCGCGACATGGGACGAGTCGGACCTGCAAGACAATCTTTATGTCAATCCAGGATTCGCCTCTGGGACTTTTCCTGAGAACTGTAAACTTCAATCCACCAGTTCGCTGGCCATCGATCAGGGGATGGTGATTACGGGGATTACCGATGGCTATGTCGGCGCCGCCCCGGATCTGGGCGCCCTGGAATATGGAGGAACCGACTGGACAAGCAGTGTCGGTTACAACACGGTGCCGCCGTCACCCGACCCAATTTATACGTTCCCCAGCATGGCGTTTGCCAATCAAGTTCGTGACGGCAGCTTTGAGACCGGAAGCCTGGCCCCGAACTGGACCACTTCAGGAAGCGCCACCTTGTACTCCAACCCCAGCGGGGAAACCTCGTGGAACGATCCCACCCTTCGGTCAGGGGCCTATGGGCTAAAATTTGGTGCTGGCACCTCCGAAGTGAGCGAGACTGTGACGGGCCTGCAGCCGAACCAAAGATACCGGCTCTACGGCGGAACCCAAACGGCCAACGCCACCGCTGCGGTCAATTTGGGCGTGCGGAATTACGGATATCCAGCCACTCAGGTTTCTACCCCGGCAACCGGCAATTGGGTCATGAATAACCTCACCTTTGTTACGGGCCCCTCCACGACATCGGCGCAAATTTATCTGGATGTTGCGTCGACCACAACGACGCCTGTTTATGCAGACGATTTTTCAGTGGAACCCTATCAATCGCTGGCGACGGTCGATCCCATCGTCCAGTATGCTTTCAATCAAAGCAGCGGAACGACGGTGAATGACAGCAGCATTTATGGACAGAATGGAACGGTGAGTGGCGTGGCGAATTGGCAAGCCGGTCTGACTGGTATCTATAATTATTCCTTGGATTTCAACGGAACAAACAACTACGTGCTGACGCCCGCAATTACCACGCCGACTGAGCTGACAGTTTCCTGCTGGGCCAAGAGCAACACCACCTCCAGCCCCGGTGTCTGGGATAGTTGGGGTTGTTTTTTCTGCCAGCGTCCCTCTTTCTTCCTCACTCCCGTGCTGGGCACCAACCAAATCCGTTTGACGGTGTACACGAGCCCCACGGTTTCTTCGACGACGGTTTATGTTCCACCCGCCGGCTTCGACATCAAACAATGGCACCACTATGCAGGCGTTATCTCTTCCATTAGTAAAAGTGCGGTTATCTATGTTGACGGAGTTCCCGTGTCATCCGTCACATTCGGTTCAGCCATCAACCCCACGTCCATTCCCGTCACCATCGGTTTTGATACCGGCACCTCGGGTGGACATTTCAACGGGGAAATCAATGATGCACGCATCTACAACCGGGCATTGACGGAAAGCCAGATTAAAACCGTCGCGGGCATCGGTAACGGTCTCATGCTCCATTACGCCTTTGATGAAAGTTCCGGCGCAGTTGCATGGGACTCTTCCGGCTTGGGATTGAATGGGGCGCTCGTAAACGCCCCTACATGGGGAAGCGGGATTTTCAATAATGCTCTCACCTTTAACGGAGCGAGCAATTATGTGGTAACGCCCACCGTTTCTACACCTACTGAACTTACCGTTTCCTGCTGGGCCAAGAGCAATACCACCTCCAGCCCCGCTGTCTGGGACAGTTATGGCTGTTTTTTCTGTCAGCGTCCCTCCTTCTTCCTCACCCCCGTGCCGGGAACCACCTATATGCGCCTTACGGTATACACCAGTCCGACGGTCGCAGTGGGGCCGGTTTATGCCCTGCCTTCTGGCTTCAACATCAAACAATGGCATCAATATGCGGCTGTCATTTCTTCGGCTGGTAAAACTATCATTCTCTATATTGATGGAGTCCGCGCCATATCCGTGGCCTTGGACTCGCCAATCAATATCAGCACTGCTCCGGTCTCCATCGGTGTTGATACCGGAGCTGCAGGTCGATATTTCAACGGGCAAATCGATGATGCTTATATCTACTCCCGTGCCTTGTCCGCGGACGAAATACTACGCCTCTACCTCCACTGACCTGCCGCGATGGGTGGCAATACGACAGTGGATTCCAAATGCTAAAGGCGAGACTCGACATCGGCCTGGAGTACGAAGATGTGTGTTTTCCCGTCACTCGATGGCGGTCTCTTGGAGGCTTGGTTCAGCTCGTGATGGTCGATGCCTATCGTTCGCTCCCACCGCTCAAGGATGGGCGTAAACCTCAGTGGAGACCCTGCCGAGGTAAATCATCGATTAGAGGAAAAGGGATGGGGCGAATTAATGCCCCTCGCTCTCGAGATTGAGCCAGCTCAGTTCCTCACGAGTCAGGGTTACCCGCAGGCCTTCGCAGGTGCTGGCGGTTTCGGCGATGAAGCGGGGCCCGATCAAAGCGAACGGAGCGAAGGGCTGTTCCAAGACATAGGCGAGAGCGATATGGATGGGAGAGACTCCTTTTTCCTTCGCCAGAAGAACTGCCCGCGTCCGGCGTTCGAAATTGTCGTCACTGTACCAACAGCGGACCAGTTCGGGATCCTCGGTCTTGTCTCGTCCCGCGCGCTCGGTAAAGAAACCCCGCGCCTGGCTGGACCAAGCCAGAAGGGTTGCACCCGATTCGCTCAGCCACTGGCGGAATTCGGGAGTCGAGGCGGCGATACATCCCCCCCACACCGGCGAAACCATGCGGGCGAGACTGAAGTTATTGCTGACGAGATCGAATTTACGCAGCCCTTTCTTCTCGGCATAGGCATTCGCCTCTTTCAAACGTCCGAGGCTCCAGTTGGAACCGCCGAAGGCGCGCACGCGTCCGGCCTGCAGATGCTCATTGAGGACATCCACAAACTCGCCGACCGGGACGTCAGGGTTATCTCGATGCAGGAGATACATGTCGGCATAGCCGGTGTTCAAACGATCGAGACTTTCCCGAAGCTGCTCGCTCAAATGGTGGGGGAAACAAGAGGGAGTATGCGCCCCTTTGACGATAAGGGCAGTCTCGGCCCGCACGCCGCGCTGCTCGATCCAGCGCCCAAGAAGGCGTTCCTGTCGGCCCGCTCCATAAACCCACGCCGTGTCGAAGGCATTGCCGCCACGCTCGAAGAAATCGTCCCAGACGGCCGCTCCGTGCGCGATGGTCTGCTGATTGTCGCAGCCAAAGACGAGGCGCGACACTGGAAAATCGATTCCGGGAATCGTTCGGTAACGCATGGCCGGACCGGAATGGGAGCCCTTTTTTAAGGAGCGGCCGTGGACCGTCGGGAAGGGGAAGTCCGGTGATTCGCTCTGGTAAGTGAGTCCGGCTGAGGCGCGCCAGGCATCGAGAGCGGCCATATTTCCCAGGGTGTCGGCGATCGTCATGGCGGGGCTCTCCTTTTCACCGGAGGCGAGTGCGGTGCCGACCGCGTCGGCTTCCAATCCGTAGAGCCATTCGGATGTCTCCACAACGATCTCCTCGGTTTTCCCTTCGCGGGTGAGAAAGATGGAACTCTTTCCACCTTCGCGCGCGATGACGTAAGGCGAGGGGACATAAAGAGAACCTTCGGTGCCGTTAATCCAAAGACCATTCTCCTGGTTCAAATTTACTCCGGTCGACAACTGGGCGACGATGCCTCCGGGGAATTTAGCCACAGCTGCGGCCCACAGATCAGTCCCTGTTTCGGGGTGAAGATTGGCCTCGCCGGTCAGCCGCAGCGGTTCGGCAAACGGCATTCCCAATGCCGCTCCCGCGGCGAGCCGCGCGATGGAAGTCGTATAGCAACCGACATCGAGGATGCCTCCTCCTCCCAGAGCATTATTGAAAAGCCGGCCGGCGGAATCAAATTTCGACCGGAAACTGAAGGTGGCGCGAATCATTCCCACCTGACCAAGCGCGCCCGAGCGAATCAGCCCGGTCCAGCGCGCCGTGAGAGGATGGCAACGGTACATGAAGGCTTCCATGAGGAAGGTCCCGTTTTCTTTTGCCGCTTGTGCGACCGCCATCGCCTCGCCGTGGTTGAGGGTGAGTGGCTTTTCGCAAAGGAGATGCTTCCCGGCCCGCGCTGCGGCGATGGCCCATCGGGCATGATGGGGATGTGGCGTGGCCAGATAGATGGCATCGACGGCCGTGTCGGCGAGAAGGCTTTCGTAGGAACCGTGAACGCGGATGCCTGAAAATCCCTGGGCGAAGGCCTCCGCCTTATTCCTGTCCCGGCTGCCAATGGCGGCGAGACATCCGGTTTTTGATTGCGGAAGAGCCTGAGCAAACGCTTTGGCAATTCCGCCCGCTCCCAAAATACCCCAACGCACAGTGGATTCCATAAGGCTCCATGAAACTAGGCCGTCGCTGATCCGCCAAGCCTCGTCTATGGTCCTATTTCTGTTTTTATTGTCTTCACTTTCGTTTTTATATCTTTTTAAGATCAAATTATGAAACTGACCCCATTTTGGGAAACGGCGGGCGAAATTCGTTCTACGATCCAAAGCCGCCTTTCTCCGCGGAGAGTCTTCCACTGGCACTGCCATTCCTTTTACGAGCTGGCTCTTGTCCTCTCCGGGGAATGTGATTGGCGGATCGGCCCACGATCCGGCCCCCGCGCTCACCGGACGCTTCTCGCGGGAGACGTTCTTTTGCTTTCTCCCGGCGCCTGGCATGGTGAATTTATCCGCCCGGAACGTCATGCGCTCGTGGCCTGGATCGGCTTCAGCAGTGCCGCGCTTCCTCCCCGCTGGACGGGACGCCCCATACATTTGGAGGATGATACCGATGAAGTGGTCCGGGCCTTCCACGCCGTCTATCGGGAACATAGTCGGTCGGAGAATGCGGATCGGATTCGCCTCCTGCTGCAGAGCCTTCTCCTCCTCACGGCCCGCCAGGCCGAAAAGGCGCCCGCGCCCATTCCGCCGCGCGGGATGAAAAAAGGTTCTCGCCTCAATCCGCGCCAAATCAGTCGGATGGAAGCTGCCGCCCACACCCTGCGGCACAATCTCAATCCTCCTCTGGAGATCGGCCAGGTGGCGACCTTGCATTCGCTTTCTCCCGCCCATTTCTCGACGCTTTTTCGTCGTCATTTCGGCGTCGCACCGCGAACTTTCCTGCGGCGTAGTCGGGTTGAAAAAGCGGAGGAACTTCTTCTCGGCTCTGACCTGGCCTTGAAGGAAATCGCGACCGAAGCAGGCTTCACCGATGCGGCCCATTTTTGCAAAGCCTTCCGCGCTCTGCGGGGAATGACTCCGCGGACTTTCCAGGCGGCACACGTTCCCTAAATAGCTCCTATCGGATCATTCGTAAGGAACGGAGATGGGGGGCGACCATCCATTGAACCCTTTTCTGCAAAAACTGCCGTATTTGCAGTCGCAGAATAGCAGGCACCATTGAGACTACAGACATGTTGGCTTCGGATAACTCTCCGGGCGGTATTTTCAATCTCTTCCTGAACGGCGGCACACTCGAGGCTACGGCGAATGGTGCGACTTTTTTACAGGGTGCGACTCTAAGCTCAGCGATGCCGGAATTTTCATCCAAATCACGCTTGCGAGGGAACTAATCCTGCCTTCATGGCCGGGCAAACCAATTATCCGTCTGCGGATTTTCCACTTACGGGCAATTTTTTCTCTTTGAACGAAATCCATCGAGCGTCCTGAAGCTCCGAACTCTTCGGCCTTTACGCACGAAAGGTCAGGCGGAAGGAAGATGGAGGATGGCCGCCATCGCGCGCGCGGTGTTGTGAATCAGCGTCTCGGGAGAGTGTTTATAGAAAGGGACGGGCGGGATCATTTCCGCAGTAATCCAGCCCTCATAGGAAATAGCTTTCAAGGCTTGCATGACTTTGGGCCAATCGACATCGCCGGAAAGAAGATCGCAAAAGCCGTCGACTGAACCCACGGCCCGGCGATAATCCTTGAAGTGTACGCGAATGATGCGCCGGCCTAAAATTTCGATCCAATGTTCCGGATATCCCGTGGCAAGCGCATTGCCGACATCGAAATAGGCGCCGACCCACTCGGAGCCAAACTGATCGATGAAGGCGCGCATTTCGAGAGGGCTGAGCAGAAACTTGTTCCAGACATTCTCGATGCCGATCCGCACGCCGCACCGCTCCGCGTGGGGCAGCGCTTGCCGGATGAACTCGGTTGCCCGGAGGTAAGCCCTCTCATAGGGAACAACTTCGCATCCCGGAATAAAATCAACTCCTACGGAACCAGGCACGACGAGGATGGCGTCGAGCCCGAGGTGTTGAGCCGTTTCGATTTGCCGGTTTAAAATGGCGGCGGCCCGTTGGAGGGTCTCTTCGTTATCGGAGGCAGCATTGCTGCCCCAATAGAGACCGGTGGCCAGACCGCTTAATTTCAATCCGTTTTTTTCCACCAAGCGGCGGATGGCGATTAGATCATCCCGGCTGCTTTTCAGATGGACGGGGCCATCTTCGCTTAAGTCGATTTCAAAACCCTCAAAGCCCGCCTCTTTCGCAAGGACGAGTTTATCCTCGAGCGTGCCTTTGATATAGAAAGACCAGATGCTAATCGATTTTTTCATGATGCTACTTTCCTTTCAGAACCCGATGACCAAGGCTAACGCGCGAGGATGCGCGGGAGACATGTCCCGATTGATTCTCTTTTTAGCCTTTTCGATTTTAAGCGGAGCGCATCTTTCACGCTTCAGAAAAACGGCGGCGATACTCACGCGCGGTCAGGCCGTTAAAACGGCGAAAGGATCGACTGAAGGTAAAGATGGAATCGAAGCCGCAGCGCTCCGCCACCTGCGTGATGGAAAGGTCCGACTGCAGGAGAAGTCCCATGGCTTTCTGCAGGCGAAGGCGTCGCAGATGCTGCCCCAGGCTCATGCCCGTCTCGCGCCGGAAGCTGGCGCGCAGGTAGCTTTCCGAGATGGAAAGATGGGCCGAAAGTTCCTTGAGACCGAAAAGCCGATGCAGATGGAGCAGGCAATATTGATTGATCCTGAGAAAAAGAGAGCTGAAGTTTTTGGACTCGCCCGGACGTTTTCTCCCCATTGCCGAAGGGGTCTTGATCAGTCGCTTTAAGATAAGCGCCAGCCAATCCGCCAATTCATCCTGGCGCCTCACATCGCTCCACACCTCGATCAGCATGGATAAAAGGCGGAGATCCTGCACCTTCAATCGGCGGAGCGGGGCGAGCCTCAAGGCCTCGAGCGCGGCTCCGTCCTTGAGTTCAAAGGTGACAAACTGCCACAGCATTTTGTCGCGCTTGAAATTAAATCCGTGATGAAACTGGAAGGGGAAAATCAGCAAGGCGTGGGGATGCTTCAACGAAAATCGCCGGTCATCGACATGAACTTCCCCAGCTTCCTGCCAGGGAATGACGAGGACGTACCGATGATGTTGGTGGCGCACTAGGGACTCGGACGCGATCTCCTGCTGACCTTTGCGCACGAAGCAAAGGATCTTTTCCGGTTGCAGTCGAAGGCTGGTGCGCGTCTCGGCAAAATAATTTCGAGGAAGGCGCAGTCGCCGCATTTCGGCCAACGCAGCGGAGGAGAGTCCCGGTGGTCGCATGAGCAACTTTAAGGACGAATCGAAAGTGTTAAAATTAAAATCGATCCCACTATGTCGGAGGCAGCCTGGGGGCTCCATCATGCTGTCATGAATATTCGCACGGCGATTGTCGGATTCGGTTTCATGGGACAAATGCACGCCCGGGTCTGTCAAGCCCTTCCGGGAGTCGAGCTGGTAGGCATCGTCGACACCTTTCCGGGCGTCGAAGGCCGGGCGGTGGAATTAGGATTCAAAACCGCGGTGGCGCCTTCGCTGTCCGTCCTGTTGGAAACTGTCGATGTCGACGTCGTCGATATCTGCCTTCCGACCGATCTCCATAGCGCGGTGATTATCACGGCGGCCCGGGCAGGAAAACATATCTTCTGCGAAAAACCCCTTGCTCTTGAACTGGCCGACGCCGAAGAGGCCTTGCTCGAAGTGGAGAGGAAGGGAGTCGCCCTTCAGGTAGGGCAATGCATCCGCTTTTGGCCTGAATATCAAGCCTTGGAACGCTTCGTCAAATCCGGGCAGGGTGGAAAATTAGTCAGTCTTTCCCTCCAACGCCGCGCGAGTCGTCCCGCCTACAGCCGGGACAACTGGTTGCACGAAGCCAAGCGTTCCAAGGGAGCGGCCTTGGATCTTCATATTCACGACACCGATTACATTCTCCATCTTCTCGGCCGGCCCAAGGCCGTCCACTCCGTGGGGCACCAGGAAAAGGGAGCGTGGTCTCATCTCTTTACGCAATATTTATTCGATGACATCGCGGTCACGGCCGAAGGCGGCTGGGACCTGCCGGCGCAGTGGGGATTTCAGATGGCGTTTCAGGCGGTCTTTGAAAATGCGGCCGTCGATTTTGATTCTCTTTCTTCACCGACACTTCATCTCACTCTGGGTGAAACGAAACGTGAACCGCTGCCATTTGAGAAACCGCAACTCGCTTCCGCCGGAGCGACCGGGGGAAATATTTCCGACCTGGGAGGTTATTACAATGAGCTCGCCTACTTCTACGAGCAACTGCGGCAAAATCGGAAACCGGAAATCGCCACCGGTCGCCAGGCCCTGGAAAGCCTGCGTACGGTTTTGGCGGAAATCCAGTCCGCTACGGAAGGAAGATCCATCTCTCTCTAAAAAAATCACCGGACGCCGTCACGCAATGACCGGGCATGCAGCGTGCCAGCGGTCGATATCGATCTCGCCTGAGTCCTTCCTGAAGGGAGCGCGATCGACCTCGTCAAAGAAGTGGACTTTCTTCGAGTCGATGACCATTTCAACCACTTCCTGACGGACAAGTTGGAGCTGGCTGCGGGAGCGCGCGATGAAGGAATGTGCCCCACTATTGAGATAAAGATAAGTCTCCGCCCCCATCGGTTCGATAACATCCACGGTGGCCGTAAAGGAGTGCTCCGGGGCGGCTTGGGGCAAGAGCATCCGTTCTTCAATGTCTTCCGGTCTGACCCCAAGGACAATCGGCTGGCCCAGGCGTCCCGCGAGATGCCGAGCCCGAGATTCCTCAAGGGGAAGGAAAATCTGTCCCGCTCCGAGCGACGTCTTGCTTTCCGAAAAATATAAAACTCCCCTCCGATCGACGATGGTGCCGCCAAAGAAATTCATGGGCGGGCTGCCGATGAATCCGGCGACAAACATATTCGCGGGACGATTATAAATTTCGAGCGGCTCGGCGACCTGCTGGACGCGGCCATCTTTCATCACGCAGATGCGATCACCCATGGTCATGGCCTCGACCTGGTCGTGCGTCACATAGATCATCGTGTTGTTAAGCCGGCCATGGAGCTTGGAAATCTCGGTGCGCATCTGCACCCGCATCTTGGCGTCGAGATTGGAAAGAGGCTCATCGAAGAGAAAGACCTTGGGCTTGCGCACGATCGAGCGCCCGACCGCCACGCGCTGACGTTGTCCCCCGGAAAGCGCCTTGGGCTTTCGTTCAAGCATATCGTCGGTCAAGCCCAGGATCTGCGCGGCCTCGCGTACCCGTCGCTCAATTTCGGGCTTGGGGACCTTTCGCAATTCGAGGCCAAAGGCCATGTTCTTATAAACGGTCATGTGGGGATAGAGGGCCTAGTTCTGGAAGACCATCGCGATATCCCGGTCCTTGGGCGGCACATCGTTGATCTGCCGCTCGTCGATATAGATGCTGCCTTTGGAAATTTCCTCCAGACCGGCAATCATGCGGAGCGTGGTCGATTTGCCGCAGCCGGAAGGCCCGACAAAGACCATGAATTCTCCGTCTTCGATCTTCAGGTTGACGTTTTCGACCGCGACGACATCTTCGCCTTTATCCGCGGCGTAGATCTTATAGAGATTTTCAATGAGGACTTTGGCCATGCGTTCACCGATGTTCCGGCATGCCCAAAACGATCCTCTGATTCAGAGGGCTCAATGGATTTGCACCTGCTCAACCCACATCAGATTGGGGCGGGCGGACGACCCTCCCCCCGCGGCCTGGACGATGCGCAATGCTGATATTTTTTCTGGCGTCAAACCGATCTCACAATGTTTGTTGGTGTTATCGTTAATCGCCCAGATTTGTTTCCAACTGGCCTGTTTATCTTTTTCCTTGTCAGTTTCTTCCGAGGTCACGGGCTTCACCTCGACCGCGAATGTGCGGGAGGGAAACGCTTCACCGTGATCGCTGGCCCAGTCGACGACGAGATGACTTCCCTGCACCGACTTGGGAAAACGGAATTCCAGAAAGTGCGGCGTTTCCCTTTCCTGCGAGGCCCAGGCCTCGTTTCTCCAATCCAGTTTGCTGCGGTCCTTGACCCCATTGGTCACCGTTCCGACGCTATAATCCGCATAGGTTGAACTGGGCAGGACTTTCGTTCCCTTTGGAAATCCATTCGCGCTGTCTTTCAAGACCACGGCTAACGCCTCCGGACTGGAAAGTTCCCTTTCCCATTTGGGATCGGCCTTTCCTTCGTAGGGAACGTCAAAGATGGTTCCCAAAGAATAGGTGCTCGCGTAGGGAATAAATCCAAAGGTGCGGGCGCGATCATAGGCGTCCTTCAGATAGGGCTCCTGGGCCGACGCCGCATAATCCAAGGCGAGCACCACCAGACCGTCTTTCGCGATGAGGGGCACAAGGTCTCTTTCAGCCTGTTCGCGCCGGGTGTCCAGCCCCGAAGGGTCATGAAAGACGTAGCCGCGGTCATCGAAATAGTGGCCGGCGCTGAAATCCTCGAACATAAATCCATCCACCACCGAGCTGGTTTCCCGGATGACTGCGAAACCCCGGTTCAAGATGATGATGGACTTGGGATGCGCGGCCCGCAGGTCCTCAATCAGCGAGATCATCGCCGGCTTGAGATCGGGATAGACGGTTGCTGTTTCGATTGTGTCCAAAAAAAAACCATCGACTCCGTAACTGGCTTCCATTTTTTGCGCGATTTCAAGAAAATGCGCCTTCCAACTGGGACTGGCCGGATTGACATAGTAGGAATTCCATTCCCCATTTTTATCCGGGACACCTTTCTTGACGCGATCCAGGTAACAGGAATCGTATCCGCCCGGCCCTTTAGCGTCTCCCACGCGCAATTTATCGTCCTCGCCCGCGCTGATATAACCGGTGACGAGGGTCCCGCTCTTTTTAATCGTGGCCACATCGTTCGGCAACAGGTTGCGCGTCTCGACGATGACCGCATCGCGCTTCGCTAATTCCCCGGTTTGCCCTGCGCCGTAATAACACGCGTAGGAGTGGATCGACTTGAAACGGACTCGGGCGTTGGCATCCGGGATGGCCGCCGGCAGCAGCGCGGCCGTTCCGCTCACTCCCGTTCCTGTCGCGATATCGGTGGAACTGGCCTTTATCGTCCAGACCACCTGGCCCCGGGGTAGCGTATCGCTCGTGGCCTGATAGTTATCGTTCATCGTCTCGATCATCATGGAGATGTTGGCGTCCCCCTTGAGATTAAGCACGCTGGCGGGGATATCGTAGCTGACGGTTTGACCGTTGATGGTGGGTTCCAGCGGCTGGACCTTGTCCCAATGCCATCCATGCTGGTCATCCGCCCCGCTCCAGCGATAGAGAAAATTGGGTTCGACCAGGAAGTCCATTCCATTTCCACCTACCGGATTACCGGAGTGAATGAAGCCGGTGCTCCCGGAACCATCGGTGTTGAGATAGATGTGGTGCCATTGCGTGGGAATTCCGTTGGCCACGGTAAAGGAGATTTTGAGCGTTCCTCCGACGACGCGGGCCGATCCTCCGACCAGGTTATCGCCGTCGGCGATATTTGGCGCCGGATCCTGCTTGAGGTCGCCTGGATCGCTCTGGGCGAAAAGCCGGGTGGAGGCGGAGGAGGCGAGGACAAGAGAGAGAAATACTTTTTTAGCGAGCGTCATCATAAAAGGGGAAATGAAATGGGTCTAATCCCGGTTGAAGTAGGGAAGCGAACCTTCAAAGTTTGTGGAGATACTGATGATATCCACATGCCCATCGAGAAACAGGGCCGGCGTCTGCCCCTGGTAGCGATTGGTATCGGGGCCATGGCCATAATCATCTATATAGCCATAGGAATTGGTGTCCGCTCCGTCCGTCAGGGCCAGGGTCTCGGATCCACTGGTAACGCTGGCCAGATGCCGGGGCGGGTAGGCATCTCCATCCTGGTCCGAGCGTCCCATCATCATGTAGTTATATCCATAGGAGATGGTGAGTGATATTTGATCATAACTGGAACCGTCGTAATTGGCATCCCCGGGATCATGGTAGACGGGAAGGTTGTAGTTGGTTCCGCCTCCACCGAGATAGGGAGTCAAAACTTGCCACCAATATTGGTTATTGCTGTATTGATACCAAACCGGCAGCACCGAATCATTGTCAGAGGCATAGGTATTGATCGCCGCACCGATCTGGCGAAGATTATTCGTGCTGGCCGCCAGATGCGCGCTCCGGAACGCCCGCGGCACGGCCGCCATGGTCACCCCCGCCAGGACCGCGATAATGGCCACGACAACCAGCAGTTCAACCAGAGTGAAACTCTTGGTGGAAGGTCCAGGATGATTCGATTTCATGAGAGAGGCGGGGGTTGCGGGAGGGGGTTTTCTCAGATCGCGGATCCCAGACGCCGGTAAGCCAGGACAAGCGCGACAACAAGGCCGCTGAAAAGCAGGCTGAGCGTGCCTGGTTCGGGAACCGCCAACGAGTAATCGAGTGCGCCCGTGAAATCCGAATCGGCCGTGCCGTTGGAATCATAGAAGGCCAGAGCGAAACTGCTGTTCGGAAGAACGGCGTAGGTCGTGCCGCCGACTGTGTAGGTATCGGCCAGGCTAAGCGAAAACTCTTCAAATGTGGTCGACTGGTTGTAAGGCGTGTAATTCAAGGTGGAACTAAACACTCCGCCATACGCCGTGATGCCATCGACCCCCGTATTGTAATTGCCGCTGGTCTGCTGGAAGGGATAGTCGAACCCAAATCCCACCTCGGAGCCCACTACACCCGCTGAGAAGGTGTTAAACCCTGTCGCAGTATTTGCATCATTATCCAAGGCCATCGTCAACTGTCCGGTATCTGAGAGGGAGTCTCCGTTGACCGCGGAAGTAAAGGTGATTCCCACATAAAGGAAGCCGTTATCGTTGGCTATCTGCACGGTCTCGATGGGAAGGGGACCTGTCGCCGTCGGGTTTGAATAGGCTATCGGGACGGAATTGAAATCAGAGGCCGATCCGGTCTCATTAACCGTATCGAAGTAGGAGGTGGCCGCTGAGGCGGAAGAGGCGCAGGCAATACCGAGGAGGAGGGCACAGGTTCCAGCCCGGAACCGCTTGATAGACGTTGTAGGTTTCATTTTATTCATCCGTTCTTGTTTGGTTTTTTATGCAGGAGCGAAAGTGAATCTTTTTGAGGGGATATTTTTTTACCTTTTGGCGTCAGGACCTGGGTCGAGCCTCGCGGTGTGAACGTTGCGTTGACCGTATGCACGTATTGAGGACGGCTCCGGCCCTCGCGATCGTCCCGAATAACTCTCATCAAAATCTCGACCGCACTTTGGGACAACTGTTGACGCGGGACGCCGATGCTGGAAAGCGAGGGGGTGATGTAGGAGGAGAACGCGAGGTCGTCGATGCCTACGATGGAGATGTCCCGGGGCACATTCAGTCCCGAGGCGGTCAGGTCGTGCAACGCTCCGAGGGCGAGGATGTCCGTCGCGCAGAGAATGGCGGACAAGCCCTTCCGGGCCAGTTCGACCGCCATCGCGCCCCCCTCGGCGAAAGTGCTGCAGGGCGCGGAAATCCAGGCTGGGTCCACGATCAGTCCCTTGCTCCGCATGAAATTCTGGTAGGCCGCCAGCTTGGTCTCGTCGGCCTTTCCACGGATATAACCAATGCGGGTATGTTTCCCTTGCAGGAGATGGCCGAGGGCCAGGTCAATTCCCGGAGCCACGTTGAGGTGGACGAGGCCCATCGTTGGGGAATTTGACCAGGGCGTCGTACTGATGACGACGCTCGGACAGGATTCGATGCCACTAAGCAGGGCTTTGGCGCTTTCCTCACCCTCCGCGACCAGAACGATTCCTCCCAAGGCCCGGTTTTGCACCAATTGCCGGAGATGCTGTTGCTGATCCTCCGCGCTGGACAACTCCAATTGCGCCGTAAACCCGGCTTTGGAAGCCTCAAAAGCCAACTGCTGGGCCAGCTCCATGTTGTAGTAGTCGAAGATCGGCTCCGCGGAGAAACTGTAGAAGATTCCCAGCACGCTGCTCGTCCGCGAGGACATGCGCTGGGCGTGGATGTTGGGAGTGAATCCATGCTTCGCCGCGAGGCGCAGGATACGTTCCCGCGTCTCGGCCTTAATGGCTCCATTCGGGTTGAAGGCGCGGGAAACCGTGGCGATGGAAACGCCGGAAATTTTAGCAAAGCTGCGAATATGCATATGAGATATGTAACTAGTTACAATTATGCTTGAATATCGTCAATATTTTTTTAGATTAAGCAGGTCCCGGTCCAACTGATAGTATCTCTTTAAATTCCATGCCGCGCCGTTTCCCCATCTTCGTCTGCCTGGCTTTTTTCGCCTCGGGGCCGCTGATGGCGGCGCCAGCCCCGGCGCCGCCCGAGCCCGCTCTCACGCTGGAAATTCCTCTCTTCCTTGGCGGGTACGGCATCGATTTCTTTCAGGAAGCGGCGCGTGATTTTGAACAAAGTCACCCGGGCGTGCGCGTGGCGCTGAGTGGCGATCCCCGGGTGAGCGACAAGCTGCGTATCGGCATCATGGAAGGCAGCTTTCCCAATGCCACGGATGCCAATCTACCCTGGGCCCAATTGATTGCCGCTGGAAAAATTGCCGACCTCACTCCATTACTCGATGCACCCGGGGGAGTGTCTGGCGCGCCATGGAGGAACTCCTTTCTGCCTGGTGCGCTGGAACACTGGCAGGTGGGTGGCCGCGTTTACGCCGTTCCTTTCCCTTACGCGGTCGATGTGGTTTTTTATAATAAGAAGATCTTCCGCGAGGTGGGGCTCGTCCCTCCGAAAACCTGGAACCAGTTTCTTTCCATTTGCGATCAACTGAAGGCGAGAGGCTGCGCGCCCATTGCTTTTCCGGGCATCTACCGGTTCTACGCCGATATGATTCTCAGGGCCGCTTATTATAATCTTGCCGGGCCGGCCGGTTATCGCGCCTATGAGGAACTCGAGCCAGGGACACGGCAGAACCCGGCTTTCATCCGGGCGGCCGCCCTCACGCAACGACTCGCCCGCGAGGATTTTCAAGAGGGCTGGGAGGGTTTCACCCATACGGGCGCACAGTTGGCCTTTTTCCAGGGACGATGCGCGATGATGCCCAATGGCTCCTGGCTCATCAGTGAAATGCAGGGGAAAATTCCGGACGACTTCGAGTTGGGGGCCTTTAACTTCCCCGTCTTCCCCGATGGCCTCGGCGATCCGCACGCCATCCAGGTGGGCAGCCAATACTATTTTGTCTTTCAGCGCGATCCAGCTACGACCCGCCTGACAATGGAATTCCTCCGCGAACTTACCAGCCAGGACTCCGCGCGCCGGTTTACGGAAAAACTGGATACTCCCACCGCTATCCGTGGTATCGCGCCTTCGGTTTATTCTCCCCGGATGCAGGATGTCGCCTCCGTCATCGCTCAATCCACGGCAACTTATGGCGATCCTCCCGGCGCGGAACCGCCTCAGCCGATTCTGCAACAGGCCTATTCCGATGCCCGCGACGCGCTGCTTTCCGGACGCATAACTCCCGAAGAATTTGCCGCTCAACTGGAAGCGGCCGCAGTTCGCTCGCGTGATTTGCGGCTGCACCCGGATCATATCGAATGGCGTCATTCCGGAGCTGCGTTTGCGTTTCTCGGCGCTCTCTGCGGTGCTTCCATTTTGTTGTTTCTGACGCGCGCCGCGCCGGAGCAACCTGCGCCAGCGCGAAGGGAAGTCCACCGCCTGGCCGGTTTTCCTGATTTTTCTGGTGCCGTGCCTGCTTCTTTATGCCGCCTTCGTGCTCAAGCCCAGTGTCGAAGCTTTTACCTGGTCACTCTATCGATGGGATGGCGTGGGCGCCTCCCAGTTCGTCGGATGGCATAATTTCGAACGCATTCTTTTTGAAAGCGACGCCTTTTGGCCCGCCTTGGGACACAACCTTTTCCTGATGGTCGTGCCGACGTTGATCGTGCTTCCTCTGTCGCTCTTTTTTGCGGTCATCATCAGTCGGGGAGTGCGCGGCAGCGGATTTTACCGGGTCTGTCTCTTCTTTCCCAACATTCTGGGAGGGATCGCCGTCACCCTTCTTTGGTTGAACGCCTACGAACCCCAGGGCGGCCTCGTGAACGGTTGTCTTGAGCATCTCGGCTTCGCGTTGCAGGCCGTAGGCCTGACTTCTGCGGGACATTTTCTGATCGGTTTTCGTCATTTTGCGTGGCTTTCTCCGGATCATCTTTACGGCTCCCTGATTCCCATGTCGGTCTGGAGCGGATGCGGCTTCAACATGGTTCTCTATCTGGCCGGCATGGAGAGCATCGACGAGTCTTACTATGAGGCCGCCAGGATCGATGGCGCTTCGTCCTGGCAACAATTCCGCTTCATCACCCTGCCTCTCATTTGGGAAGTGATCATTATCACGCTGGTCTTCGCGTTGATCGGTGGCCTCAAATCTTTTGAAAGCATCTGGCTGCTCACCTCGCAACAACCGACGACCCAGACCCACGTTATCGGGACGCTTCTGGTCAGCGAACTTTTCCAAAACTACCGGGTGGGAGATGCCACCGCCATTGGCGTACTCCTGTTCGCCCTCGTCTTTCTTGGAACTCTGGCCCTGCAACGCGTGCTGACTCAGCGAGAGGAAAATCCATGAGCCATACTCCTGTCGGAAAATCCCGAGGCGGGATAATAGCCTTCGTTGTCCTGGGGCCCTTTCTCCTGGCCGTCATTTATCCGATGATCTGGCTCCTTTATACGTCGCTCAAAAGCGATTCGGAGATATTCCTCAATCCTTTCGCTCTTCCTCATTGGTCCCATCTTCATTTTGAAAATTACCGGCGCGCATGGGTGGAGGCCCATTTTTCAAATTACTTTTGGAGCAGCGTTGTGGTCACCAGTTTCACGGTCATGTTTACCCTCATCCTCGGATCCATGGCCGCGTACGGTCTCGCCCGGTTTCGCTTCGCTGGGAAAACCGCCCTGCAGGCTCTCTTTCTGGCCGGGTTGATGGTTCCGCTGCAGCTCTCCGTCGTCCCGCTTTTTTTCCAAATGCGCTCGCTGGGCCTGCTCAATTCCCTGCCAGGGTTGATCATCGTCTATACGGCGACGGGGCTTCCATTTGCGATTTTCATTTTGACCGCGTTTTTCCTCGCCCTGCCCCAAAGCCTCTATGAAGCGGCCGTGCTTGATGGTTGCAGCGATCTGCGAGCTTTCTGGTCCATCATGCTGCCGCTGGCGCGACCGGGGCTCATTACCGTCGCCATTTTCACCGGCCTGGGCGCATGGAACGAATACTTCCTGGCTTTCCTGTTTCTCTCCGGCCCGTCCGACACCGGCCTGGGGACGCTTCCCCTCGGGTTGGCGCGCATCTCCATCACTTCGCAATTTCGCAGCGATTGGGGAGTGACCTTTGCGGCCCTCGCGCTGGTGACGCTACCTGCCCTCCTCTTCTACAGTCTGTTGCAAAAGCATATCATCAAAGGCATCTCCAGCGGCGCGGTAAAGGGCTAAAGCCAAAGCTGAAAAATCTTGATCTCGATAAGTCGGTTGATTATTATGTAACTAGTTACGGAAAAGTGGATCGTTCTAACCACTTTGTTCAGAAAGCCACTTTCCCCAACACCATTTGATCCAAACAATTTAAATTATGAAATTAGCTGTCATCGGGCTGGGCGTGCGCATGGGTTATCTTCTCAATGAGGTCTTCCGCCCCGCCGATCCGCAACTGCGCGTCGTTGGCGTCATCGATCCCGACAAAAAGAAGGCACGGGCCCGGTTAACGCCGACGGAGGGGCGTTCTGTGAAGTTTTGCAGCTCGGTGCGCGAGTTGTTGAAGCAAACCAAACCCGATGCCGTGGCCATTGGTTCCCGTTGCGATCTCCATACGCCCTATGCGGTCGAGTTGCTGGCGGAGGGGCTGCCTTTATACTTGGAGAAACCGATTTCGACCTCAATTGCCCAGGCTGAAGAGCTGGAGAAAGCCGCGGGCACAACCACCTCCAAGATCGTGGTCAGCTTTCCGCTCCGCATGTCTCCTCTTTGCCGCAAAGTCCACGAGATGATCGGCACCGGTGTCTTGGGAACGGCCGAGCATCTTTTGGGCGTCAACTATGTCCCCTATGGCAATGTCTATTTCGATTCGTGGTATCGCGACTATCAAACAACCCAAGGGCTGTTCCTGCAGAAGGCCACCCACGACTTCGATTATCTCAGTTACCTGGCCGGAGCGCCGATCGTACGCGTGGCCGCCATGCTTTCACGGGATCGCGTCTACCGCGACAGTTCGCGGCGTAAGAATGACCGGGACCAGTCGGCCCTTTTTTACGATCGTCTCGGCACGCCGGAAACGGGAATGAACGAGGATTCATCCAGCGCCTTGCTGGAATTTGCGAACGGCACGCAGGGTGTTTATACCCAGGTTTTCTACGCCAAACGCGACGCGGCGGCCCGCGGAAGCACGATTAGCGGACGAAACGCCACCATCTCCTTTGATTGGTATCAGGCCAAAATCAAACTCGTTCGTCACCACGAGCCTTTCACCGAGACGATCTCGGCGGATTCCAATTTAAGTCATTTCGGAGGGGACGAGGCTCTTGGCCGGAATTTTGTCGATGTGGTGAAGAATGATGCCGAGTCCCTGTCTCCCTTGGTGGCCGGCCTGCAAAGCGTCTATGCCTGCCTGGCCGCACGGGAATCGGCTCACACGGGGCGTTTCGTCCAGGTTCGTCAGGTAGGTGGAATGGGCAGCTCGCGGCGAAACGGCAAAAGTCATCATCGCGTGGCCGATCACGCCGACGCTCCGGGCCGTTAAAAAAAGCTCCGGCACTCCCAGCTTTCCCCCGGATATCAACCGGGTTTGTGAGTGGTTGAAGCCTGCGGACAAGCCGCCCCGCCCACGGCTGCCATAAGCCATCGATCATCCGGATGAAGTTTTCGTCCTCTGATCATCCGTGTCATTTAGAAGGGACGAATGTGAGGTGTTTTGCGCATAATAGTTGAAACCGGGCAAAACAAGTAACGTCTCTTTATTGAATCGGGTCTCATGTCAAAAAAATCCAGGTCAAAGGCGCGCAGAACAAAGACTCCGATAAAGAGCATCGCGCCCGCAGACAGTCGTTTTAAGAATCCGTGGTGGGGATGGCTGCTCTTGTTGGCCGTGATCCTGACTTATCAGCCCCTTTGGCATGCGGGATTCATCTGGGACGATGACATGCACGTGACCGCCAATCCCGTGATCATCGGCCCGCTGGGGCTGAGGGAAATCTGGACGACCAGCGCGGCGCAATATTATCCGCTGGTGTTGACGACCTTCTGGGTGGAGCACGCGTTATGGGGTTTGCAGCCGTTGCCTTATCACTTGGTGAATGTGCTGATGCATGGCGAATGCGCGATTTTGCTCTGGCGCGTCCTTGAGAATTTAAGGGTGCCGGGCGCCTGGCTGGGAGCGGCGGTGTGGGCGTTGCATCCGGTCCAGGTGGAAACGGTGACGTGGATTTCGGAATTGAAGAACACCCAGTCGGGCCTGTTCTATCTGCTCGCGATCCTGTTCTTCATCAGGGGCACGCGGACTCCGGAGCATCGCCTCAGACACGATGCCACGGCGTGGCTCTTCGCGGCCTTGGCTCTCGCCAGTAAATCTTCCACCGTGGTACTACCGGTGGAGCTCTGCCTTTGCGCCTGGTGGATGGAGGGTAAGTGGCACTGGCGCAACCTGGCACGCGTGACGCCGATTGCCCTGATGTCCATCGGGGCCTCTGTCCTGGCGATGTGGACGGTCAAACTACAGGGCGTGAATCCCTCGGAGCAGACCTGGCCGGAACGACTCATAACGGCGGGCCATGTCGTGTGGTTCTACCTGGGCAAACTGGCTTGGCCGCATCCCCTGATCTTTATCTACCCGCGATGGAACATCGCTGCGGGCCAGTGGCTCGATTATCTGCTCCTGCCCACGATGCTGATTCTTCTGGGAGTTCTGTGGTTCAAACGAAACTCGGGAACGAAGCCGGAATTTTTCGCGCTGGCCTATTTCCTGGCGGCGCTGCTTCCCGTACTCGGACTCGTGAATCATTATTTTCTGCGTTATTCGTTTGTCGCCGATCATTTGCAATATCTGGCCAGCATGGGCCCACTGGTGCTGGTCGGATCGGGAGTCTCCCTCTTTTTGAATCGCGCTTTCCCGGAAAAGCCCTGGTGGCGATTCGTTCCCGCTGCGGGATTATTGTCGATTCTCGCCCTGTTAAGTTGGGAGCGAAGCTGGGCCTATGAAGATTCGGAAACGCTTTGGACGGATACCCTGATAAAAAATCCGGGCTGCTGGATGGCCGAGAATAACCTGGGTAATCTCGATTTCAGGAAGGGGCGGGTGGACGAGGCGGTTGTCCACTATGAGAAGGCGTTGGAGAGCACTCCGAATTCGGCGGAGGTTCACGATAATCTTGGCGTGGCGCTCAGTAAAAAGGGACAGACCCCCGAAGCGACGACCCATTTCGAAAAAGCCCTGGAAATCGATCCCGGCCTGGCCAGCGCGCATGACCATCTCGGTAATCTGCTTTTCCAGGAAGGACAGGTCGATGAGGCGATCGGGCATTTCCGTGAGGCGGCCCAAATTAATCCTTATTCGGTGGCCCCGGAATATAACTTGGGGAATGCCCTGCTTCAGGAAGGCCGGGTCAACGAGGCCATTACTCAATATCGGAAAGTGCTGCAAATAGACCCGCGCTTCGCCGAGGCCTACAGCAATCTGGGACTGGCCCTGGGCCAGGTGGGACAATGGGACGAATCCATTGCCGAGTTGCAAAAGGCGCTGGCCCTCAATCCTGATTACGCCCAGGCCCATAATAATCTCGGCATGAGTCTCGCCCAGAGCGGACGAATCGCGGAAGCCCTGACGCAATTCCAGGAAGCGGTGCGATTAAATCCAGATTACCCCGCGGCCCGGGAGAATGTGGCGAAGGCGCTTTCCCTTTTGAATCAAGGCAGGTAGTGGTTGAAAAGCGTTCGTGCGATTCCGCTCACGTCGGGCTTTGTCATCGGGGAAGAATCAGTTATAAATCGCGGCCATGATCCGCTGCCTTGTTTTGCTCCTGCTCGTTCTGGTTCTTCCCGCGCGGGCGAATTTGGGGGAATCGATTCAGCAATGCGTCGCGCGGTACGGGAAACCGGTTCACTATACGGAGGCGAATGACAAGCTGCCGTTTGGGACGGTGGTCTTTGCGGCGGAAGGCTATGAGCTGATTGTCTTTGTCCTGGGCGACAAGGAAGTTGGCGCGCGGGTTTCCAAGCTGGACAAGAGCGCCTTCACGGAAGCCGAGCGGCAGACCATCATGGCGGCCGATTCGGGTTCAGGCTGGGTCTCTGTTCGGTCCAGCGATCCAACCTGCCTGGAATGGGCCCGAAGCGACCAAGCCACCGCTCTCTATGATCAGACGAAGAACATGCTGATGATCACGTCGCCAGAAATGGCCGCAGCCCTGCATCCGGCCGCAGCCAAATAAAAAGGGGATGCCACGATTCGCGGCATCCCTTTTTTTAAAGTTTAACGGAGAAAAACGCGACGCTTAGTCGATGTTGATCCAAACGCGGAATGGGCCGCGATTGTCCCAGTAACCGTGATGGCCGCGATAGAGCCCGTAGTGATGATAGCGGTTATGCTCGTTCCAATAGCCGTAGTTGTCCCGGTAGTAGTGGTGGCGTGAGTCCCATTGGCCGTCGTGGGCCTGGAGTTGGCTGGCACCCGTCATCACGAACACGAAGGCCATGAGGGCGAGGATGATTTTGTGAGAGGAGGAGGTCATATCGCCAATCAAACGCTTCCCTTCGAGGATGTCAATCGAAGGCTCCTTGTCTTCGGTCCCCGTGGCGATTATACAGAGCCATGCGCTCGGGATTGATCGGAGTTTTCCTGGGGGTGCTTCTGACCCTGCTGGTGCTCGCCCTAGCCCAGCGGATTCTGCTCAGGCCGGTGGCGGACGATCTTTCGTATCGTTTCTCGAACTACGTTTTTGGCGAAACTCAGTTTCCCTCCGGCGACGTTGAGCAGGGCCGTTTGCTTCGGCGGCTGCTACTGCCGGTCAAGGTCACCACCATGTTTTACGATGCCGGTTATCACCAGGTGACCCAGGCGGACAAGCCGGGGCGCTACGGAGCCGTGGTGCAGATTGAGACGAACAGCGGCCGCGTGCAGCGGCATTTCATCACGCTCTATCGTCTGCCCGCAAAAATCTTCTGGGAACAGACGCCCCTCTCGATCACGGCGCAATTTCCGGCGGAGGCCGGACTTGATCCCGCCCTGGTGCGCGCACAACAAACCGATATCGGTCCGGCGATCCAAAATAATCTGATCGATGACGATAACAACGGGGCGCCGGGTTTTGCCGTCCTGTTGGCCAGCCTATCCGAGACATCGCCCGCCGATCCTCCGGCCGTCGCGCGGACGAATGCCGCAGCGCGTGACGCCGCCTGGTGGTATGGACTTCGGCAACGCCTCGGGCTGACGGAGACGTATCCGTATCTGGTCGATCTTCCCCACGATTACAACGCCGACTCCGGCAAGCGGTGGCCGCTCATCCTCTTTTTGGATAACGCGGCTGACCGGGGCACTGATCCCCCAATCGTGCGCCGAAGCGGCTTGGCCGGGCTGGTTCATGACGGCAGGCAACTTCCTGCGGTCCTGATCTCGCCGGTTTGTCCGGAGGGCGAGGGATGGGATACGGAGATTTTATCCCACCTGCTCGATGAGGTGGAGGCGAAGTACTGCATTGATGCCGACCGCATTTATGTCTCCGGCATCAGCGCGGGCGGGGATGGCGCCTGGGCCCTCGCTCTCGCTCAGCCGGAACGGTTCGCCGCCGTCGTCCCGATTTGCGGCGAGAGTGATCCCTCCGACGCCGCTCGTCTCGTGCATCTGCCCCTCTGGGCCTTTCATGGCCTCAAGGACCAAATCATCCCCGTCGCCGAGACAGTGACCATGATCCAAGTCATCCGCCAGGCTGGAGGGCATCCGCATTTGACCTTATTTCCTGACGCGGGCCACAATTCCTGGGACCTGGCCTATGCCAATGAAGCGCTCTACACTTGGCTCTTCGCCCAAAAACGAGGTCAGCCGGAAATTTCGACGGCTGGTGTCCCCAGTCCCTGAAAAATTGCTTTCACGCCTCGGGCGGTAGCCGCCGCACGCCGTGCGGTGATGTCTTTTCGAACGAGGCGAGGAACGTGGGAGCTTTTCTTCTCTCCTCCGTCGCACGGCGTGCGACGGCTACCTCGGAATGCCTTGGAGCTTGCTTCGGGGTTCTTTACCCCCGCAACTTCCTGACGCTCAGGAAGGGTCACCCCAACGGGATTCGAACCCGTGCTACCTCCGTGAAAGGGAGGTGAGCTAACCGCTACTCCATGGGGTGTTAAGAGATGAGCCGGAAACTATAAGCGCAACGCCGGGAGGATTGCAACCGTTCGTATGGGGTAAAGCTTCACTTTTTCCAAGCGTTCCCATCGACCCGCCGGGGATTTGGCATTAAAGTGGGCGGCTTGAACGGACCTGTTTCATGATCGCGCCGCTGGAGACGTTCCCTTCTGAATTCGAGCGGCAGGTGACGCTTGCCTTCGGGCCGGGCGGCTTGCTGGCTCGCTCGAAGGATTTTGAGTATCGCCCGCAGCAGCAGTCCATGGCAACCGCCGTGGCGCGCGCCTGCGAAAATCGCTCCCACCTGATCGTTGAGGCGGGGACCGGTGTGGGCAAGAGCCTCGCCTACCTGGTGCCCGCCATTTTTCACGCCCTGGCGGAAAATCGCAAGGCGCTGATCTCAACCCACACGATTAATCTCCAGGAGCAGCTTTTTCACAAGGACATCCCGCTCGTGCAGAAACTTCTGCCGACCGAATTCAAGGCGGTGCTTCTCAAGGGCCGGCAAAATTATCTCTGCCCGCGGCGGCTGGAACGCGCGATGCGGCAGAGTGGCGAGCTTTTCGCCAATCGCGAGCAGGAGGAACTGCAGCGCATCTGGGAATGGAGCCACCGCACCCACGACGGCACGCTCTCCGATCTCGATCCCGCGCCCGATCCGCAGGTCTGGCTTCAGGTCTGCAGCGAGCCGCACGTCTGCACCGCGCGGACGTGCGGGCTGGGCGTGGAATGCTTTTACCAGCGCGCGCGCAAGGAGGCAGAGACCGCCAAGGTGCTCGTGCTGAACCATTCGCTCTTTTTTAACTTCCTCGCGGGCGCGGAGACGGCGAACGAGGAGCGCGGCTATCTTTTCCACAACGACTTCATCATTTTCGACGAGGCGCACACGCTCGAGAGCGTGGCGGCGCGGCATCTGGGCCTGGAAATCTCCCACGGCAGCCTGCGTTATCTGCTGCACCGCCTTTTCCACCCGCGCACGCAGAAGGGGATTGTGGCCGCGTTGCGCAGCGGCGAGGCGATGAAACTGGTGCTCGATGCGGAGGAGGAGGCCGATCTCTTCTTTGACAAGCTGGAGCGCTCACTCGATTTCAAGCGGAGCAAGGAATTGCGCCTGCGCGAGCCGGGTATCGCCCAGAACTCGCTCGATCTTCCGCTTACCCGGCTCTACCGGAACCTGGCCGACGCGGCGCGCGAGATCGATGACGAGGTCTTCAAGGCCGAGGTGCAGGAGGCGGCGCGACGGGTCGAAGGGCTGCGCGTCGGGTTGGCCGAATTCATCGACCAGAAGCGGGAGGACCACGTCTATTGGGTGGAGCGACATGAGAAGCGGGAAGCCCGGTTGGTGCTGACTGCCGCGCCCATCGAGGTGGCCGCGCAACTGCGCACCCTGCTTTTCCGTCCGGAGAACACCGCGATCATGACCAGCGCCACGCTCTCCGTGGGCGATGGCCTGCGCTATTTTGTGAACCGGATCGGTGGCGAGGAGGCCGAGACGTTGCAGGTCGATTCACCCTTCGACTACGAGCGCCAGATGCGCGTTTTCATCCCGCGAAAAATGCCCGAGCCCGCCGCGCGCGAGACTTACGAGAATGCCCTGGCTCATTGGATCCGGCATTTCGTCTCCATGACACAGGGCAAGGCGTTTGTTCTTTTCACCAGCTACGTCACCATGCAGCGGCTGGCCGATTCCCTGGCCCACTTCTTCCGTAGCGAGCGCATCACCTGCTTTGTCCAGGGTGGGGCGCTGCCGCGTCACCGGATGCTGCAACGCTTCAAGGAAGATCGTGACTCGGTGCTCTTCGGGACCGATTCATTTTGGCAGGGGGTCGATGTTCCGGGCGAGGCGCTGAGCAACGTTATCCTCACGCGGCTGCCTTTTGCCGTGCCGGATCATCCGCTGACTCAGGCGAAGTGCGAGCGGATCATCGCGCAGGGCGGCGACGCTTTCCGGGAATTCTCCCTGCCCGAGGCCCTGCTCAAGTTCCGGCAGGGGGTGGGGCGGCTCATCCGAACCCAGCAAGACAAGGGCATCGTGGTCATCCTCGATAACCGTGTGCTGACCAAGCCCTACGGCAAGGCCTTCCTGAGCGTTCTGCCGAAGTGCCCGGTGGAGGTTGTGGAGGGCTAAAGCGGCAGGCTTGCCATGGAAGCTTCTCGGGCGTATTGCCTAGGTCGGCTTCTATTTTTGCAAATCGCACGGTTTGCTGGACTAGGCCAATAATTCGATTAGGGAGATAACATAGTCTCCCGCAATAACTAAGGACGTTTCACAAATGTCGGCACGCTGACTGCAGAAACGCAATACTATGAAAACTGCCACCAAAGTCCTACTCCTGGGTGTTATGGCCATGCTCGCGCTTGGCACGGTCACCCAAGCTCAGGCCTACTATGATCGTTACCCGGATGGCTACTGGGATCACCACGGTCATTATCGTCATTACGAAATTTATCACCGTCATCGCGGGTATTGGGACGATCGCCCCGGCGGCCGTATCTTTATTAACCTCGGATAATTTTCGAACGATCCGTTAATCAGGATCGTCATACAAATGTCAGTGATAACTAAAAAGAAAAACCAAGGAATCAGCTAAGATGAAAACTAGTCGCAAAATGTTATTTTTGGGTTTGGTCGCTTCGTTTATCGCCGTGAGCGCCGGTCGCTCCATGGCCTACGATCATGATGAAAAGGGATGGTTCGACGACCATCACAAGCACCATCCGTTTATCTATCACAATCACCATCGCGGTTATTGGGATCAGCGCGACGGCGCGCGGGTGTTCATCAACATCTAAGCGAAGGTCGTTCCAACAAAAACGCGGTGCCGGGCGAAAGCCAGGCACCGCGTTTTTCGTGAAGAAAAACCGGATTGGCGGACTTATTTAGCCGCCTCGATCTTGAGTTCATGCTTCACCGGCACGACGGCGGAGGCGCTCGCGTCCCGCAGGGTCTGCCATTTGGTGAGGAGCTGGGTCGTCAGTTGCGGTACCAGCGTATCGAGCAACCCCTTGGCTCCCGGCAGAGTGGCATACCACTCGGGCAGAGAGTGCAAAAGTTCCTTGCTCGCGTGGGTTTCAAACGCCTGCTGCTCGGAGATTTTTTGTTGCACGGCCTGGAAAGGCGCGCTGAAAGGGTTATTCAGAAATTCCGTGGCGAGATTCACGCCTTGGGTCAGTTCCTGGGCGGTGAAATTCTTGCTCTGGGTTCCCCACGTGACCTTAAGCGACGGCGAGGAGGCATTTTTCACCACCAGCATGTACCGGTTTAAATCCTGGTTGAACGGAAGGAAGGGCAGGATGCTCGCGGTCGACTTCGGGTCCTTGAGGTCCGTGCCGGAGAAGCAGAACGGATAGCGGGTCGACTCCAGTTCCACCACGCCGTTGGTATCGGAAATAACGCGGGTGCCGTCCGTCGACTCGGCCTGGTTCGCCTTCAGATCGACCGTGATCGTGCCGATGTTGCCGTCGCAGCCCAGGGCCTTGAGGAAGGAATAAGCCATGATGATATGGCCGGCGGGCAGGGGATGGACGCCATCCATTCCAGTCACGCAAAATTCCGCGCCATTCTTCGCCTTGGCCTTGGCCATCACGGTCATCATGGTCGTGTGGAGATCGGCAAAACCGAGGCCTTCCTTGGCGGCCAGTTCCTTCGCGACCTGGCCGAGATCAGCGAGAGTCTGGTTGTAAACTGCCGGGCTCGTGACTCGGTTTTTGTAATAAAAGGTATCCACCGCGCCCGGGGAGCCGAGGAGGATAAAGTGTACGCCATTGCTTTTGAGCGTGGTCACGATATCAGTCATGCTCTTGCGGTAGGTATCAAGTGCTACCGGAGTGGTGGCGACATAACCCCCGTCATTCATGCCGTAGCAGGTGGTGACCACCGTCGGCTTGAAGACCAAGGCATCATTCTGCATGCGCCCGGCGAAGGACGGGGCCCTTTCACCCGACCAGCCGAACTGAATCGCGCTCAGCTTCTCTTGCGGCTGACACATCAGGAGGTAGTCGGCCATGTAGACAGAGTACAACTTCTGCTCCGTGATCGAATCGCCGCAGATACCAACTAAATCGCCCGCCTGGAGGCCGCCCGGATTGTCGGCTCCATGCGAAAGGGTGGCGACGGTGAGAAAAGCGAGGGCCAGGAAGGGACGGATTTCCATAGATAATGGATAGTGTGGAAGGCTGGGGCTAAATCCGTGAGATGATTTGCTGTCCCATCTGCACGGTGGAGAGCGAGGCATCACCGGGGCGGGCGAGGTCGGCGGTGCGTGCGCCGTCCGCGAGGGTCGCTTCAACCGCTTGCTCAATCGCCGAGGCGGCCTCGTTTTCGCCGAAGGAGTAACGCAGCATAAGCGCGGCGGAAAGGATCTGCGCGATCGGATTGGCAATGCCCTTGCCCGCGATGTCGGGAGCGGAACCGCCGCTCGGTTCGTAGAGTCCGAAGGTGCCGTCGGCGAGTGAGGCGCTGGGCAGAAGCCCGAGCGAGCCGACCGTCGCGGCAGCCTCGTCGCTGATGATGTCGCCGAAAAGATTCTCGCAGAGCATGACGTCGAATTGCTGCGGCTTGCGGACGAGCTGCATGGCGGCGTTGTCCACGTACATGAAGTCGAGCGCGATGTCGGGATACTGCGGCGCGATCGCTTTGACGGTCTTGCGCCAGAGCTGGCTCGTCTCGAGAACGTTGGCCTTGTCGATCAGGGTCACCCGCTTGCGGCGGAGGCCCGCGGCCTTGAAGGCGACATGGGTGATGCGCTCGATCTCGCGTGTTTCATAGATCATCGTGTCAATCGCGCGCTCGCCGTTTTCAATCGCGATCGTGTGCTTGGGTTGGCCGAAGTAGAGGCCCCCGGTGAGTTCGCGCACGACGAGGAGATCGAAGCCGTCCGGGATATTCTCCGTCTTGAGGGGAGAGGCGTAGAGCAGGCCGGGATAACATTTCGCCGGGCGCAGATTGGCGTAAAGGCCGAAGTACTTGCGCAAGGGAAGCAGCGCGGCGCGCTCGGGTTGCTTGTGGGGGGGGAGTGTTTCCCATTTCGGTCCGCCGATGGAACCAAAGAAAATGGCCTCGGCTTCACGGCAGCCCTTGAGTGTGCTTTCGGGCAGGGCATCGTCGAAAAGGTCGATCGCAACACCGCCCACGGCGAACTCCTCGTGGACGATCTCAAAGCCAAAACGCTTTGACGTGGCGGCGAGGACATCGAGTCCCACAGCCATGACTTCGGGCCCGATACCGTCGCCCGCCAATACTGCAATTTTGTAGGTCTTCATAAGGAAAGGCGGCAAGTATGGGAGGGGAAAGGCGGGGGGACAAGTCTGGACGCGCGGTGACTTCTACCGGGGAAGCTGATCCAGCATTTCTTGCGCGGGAGCGAAGCCGGGGCTGATTCGCAACGCATCTTGGAATTGAGCGCGGGCCTCGCTTCCTTTGCCGGAAATTTTCGAAAGCGCGACGCCAAAATTATAATGGGCGGCGACGAAATCAGGGCGCTCGCGCAGGGCGGCTTCATATTCGCCGAGCGCTTCGGCTTCGTGGCCTGGCATTTGCGTCAGGGCGTTGGCCAGATTGTTATGCGCCTCGGCGGAATGGGGCTGCAGGCGCAGGGCCTCCCGGTATTCGGCGACCGCCTCTGGCAGGCGTTCGGGAAAGTGGCTGAGCGCAAGTCCCAGGTTGTTATACGTCCAATCGTAGCCGGGCTGGAGGGCGATGCTTGTCTGGTAATGGCTGATCGCCTCTTCGAACCGGCCCTGGTCCCGCAAGGAATTGGCGAGATTATAATGGGCCAGCCACGCCCCGGGATTGTGGACGAGGGTGTAACTCCACAGGGTGGTGGGATTAGTCCAGACCGCTGCGACATCCTGGGCTTCCACAGTCAGGAGGAAGAGAACCAGGCTGATAAGGCCGGTACTCACCGCCCGGAAAGGACGCGCCAATCGGGACTGAAGGCGCTCCCATCCAGCGACGGCCAGACCGATGAGGCCGATCAATGGGATGTAGAGAAAATGGTCCATGATCCAGGTGAAGTTCATGTAAGAAGGAGAGAGCAATCCACTGAAGGGAAGCAGCGTCAGGACAAAAAAACCGAGCCCGAGTAGAGCGCTTCTCCCCCAGGTTTCGCGCCTGCGCCAAAGGACGAAGAAGAGGGCACAGGCGACCAGCCACGGCAGAAAGGCGAGGGGCGAAGTGGGATCAATATTCCATCGCGGATACATCGGAAGCGGATCGACGGGCCAGAAGAACCGGGCGAAATAAAAGGAGAATATCTGGCCGGCGAGGGCGAGATGGGTGAGACCATTTCCAATTGGGAAAAGCGGAAGATGGGCCGGATCGCGTTGGGTGTAGAGGAACCCGGCCCAGATGGTGGTCGCGGCCAAAATGAGGGAGATGGCAAGAAAGGGCGCGGCGTTCTTGAAGTCGTCCAGGCCGAGACGGCCTCGCTTCCACCAGGCGTAAAGCAGGATCAGGAAGGGAAAGGCGGCCATGGTGATTTTGCAGAGCATCGCCACGACGAACAGGGCGAGGGAGAGAAGGTAATCGCGCCGGCGGTGATGCTCCTCGAAATCGAGATAGGCGCACAGGGCGAGGAGAAAGGGTGGAAGTGAGAGCGTGTTTTTCAGCTCGGCGATGTAGGCGACCGATTCAACGTTCAGCGGATGCACGGCGAAGAGCAGCCCGCCGACCCACGCCCAGCGGAGACCGAATTTCCCGAGTAGCCGCCAGACCAGCAGCGCGCCGACGAAATGGAGAAGGACATTGGTGACGTGGTAGCCGAAAGTCGCCGATCCGCAGAGACGCCATTGCATCCACTGCACGGTTTGCTCGAGCGGATAATATTCAAAGTAACTGCCTGGAAGGAACCAGGCTTTCCACAATCGCGCCGGATCTTGGAGGAGGGGATTGCCCGGGAGATAAAGCAGGTCATCCCAGAGAAAGGCCCCGTGGAGAGCGGGATAAAAGACCAGGAAGGTCGCCGCCGCAATGAGGAGGGCGCGAAAGAAGTTGATCCAGCGGGAAGAAACCTCTGTCAGCACGAAACGATGATTAAGGCGGCGGCCCGGGATTGTCTAGGAGCTTGCTGAAAAAGGCTAACTCTCCAAATTCGGTCATCCTGAGCTTGTCGAAGGATCAGTTCGGTGGCCTTTACCGAGGCAGAACTGATCCTTCGACAAGCTCAGGATGACCGGGATTTTTCAGCCTGGAGGCTGGTTTTCCTGTTGCAGCTCCCCAGGTCCTGAATAGCGAAACCTATCGGCTCGGCGTGGGAATGACCTGCGTCTGCGTGAGATTAAGGTCGGGGCCGAGGCTCTGGGTCTGGGTCATTGGTGAATACGCGGGCTCGGGTTCAGGCTCGGGTTCCGGTTCGGGCAGGTGGATCGGCGGAGTGAAGAGGTAGGTGTGGTAAATGGCCTCGCCGATTTCGTTGAGCTTCACCTGGATCTCGTCCATGTAGCGATGCATGCCGATGGTCTTGATGTCCTCCAGCGCGCTGTAGTTCATCTCGGCGACCAGACGGCCCGCCAGCTTCTCGGCCTTGTTGGTGAAGTTCTCTTCATCGCATCCGGAGATGCGTCGCAATGCCTCGTTCAACGCCTGAGTGCAGAAGCGGATGGAGCGGGGAAAGAATTCATTGAGGATGAGGAACTCAACCACCTTGTCGGGCTCGACTTGCGCCACATAGAATTTGCGGTACGCGTCGTGGGAACTGCACGAACGCAGGATGGCGCTCCACTGCAGGGTTCCGCCGGTCTGGGACTGCGCGGGTTGTTTGATGAATATCTCGTCGTTGGCATCGAGGATGCGGGTGGTCATGTCGGCCCGCTCGAGATATTTGCCGACCTGGATGAAGTCCCAGTCCTCGCCATGGGTCATGGTGCCGTCGGTAATGCCCTGGAAAAGATGCGAGGCATTTTTGACCTCGATGAAGAATTCGTAGGGACCCTGGCGCAGGATCTTTTTCAACGTCTGATTTTTCATCGCCAGATAGGTGCGATTGATTTCCTCCCACATCTCGAAGGAGATCTGCTCGCGGACGTGTCGGGCATTTTCGCGCGCCGTGGTCAGGCAATTGATGATCGAATTCGGGTTCTTCGGGTTAAGCGTCAGGAACTCGATGACGGTTTCGCTGTTCGCCACTTTATGGTGGGCGTAGAAATCCTCGCCATCGCCGGTGCTGCGCAGGACGGGCTCCCACAGGGCCTTCATCGCCTCGGGCGGAAGCGCGGGAAGATCGAGCATGAGCTGGAGATTGACGTCAAGAATGCGGGCGATGTTTTCGGCCCGCTCGGCATAACGGCTCATCCAGAAGAGGGAATCGGCAACGCGTGAGAGCATAAATTTTTTCCTTACTCAGCTATCTCCATAAAGCACCCAGGTATCCTTGCTGCCGCCACCCTGGGAGGAGTTGACGACCAGCGAGCCCTTGCGCAGGGCGACCCGGGTCAGGCCGCCGGGCACGATGGAAATTTTCTGGCCGTAGAGGATATAAGGGCGCAGGTCGATGTGGCGGCCTTCGAACTGACCGTCGATGTAGCTGGGATGCCGCGACAGGCTGAGCGTCGGCTGCGCGATGAAGTTGCGCGGATTCTCAAGAATCTTCTCCTTGAACTCGGCGCGTTGCGTGGCGGTCGAGGCCGGACCCACGAGCATGCCGTAACCGCCCGATTCGTTGGCCGCCTTGACCACGAGCTCCTTGAGGTGCGTGATGATGTACTCGCATTCCTTGGGATTGGAAGCGAGGTAGGTCGGAACGTTGGCCAGGACCGGTTCCTCCGACAGATAGAACCGGATCATGTCGGGCACGTACTTATAGATCACCTTATCGTCGGCGACGCCGGTCCCAATGGCGTTGGCGAGGCTGACGTTGCCGGCGCGGTAGGCGTCGATGAGGCCGGGCACGCCGAGAGCGGAGTCTTTGCGGAAGACGAGCGGATCGATGAAGTCATCATCGATGCGGCGGTAGATCGTGTCCACCTGCTCGAGCCCCTGGGTCGTGCGCATGTAGACCTTCCGGTTTTCCACCACCAGGTCCTGTCCTTCTACGATCTGGATACCCATCTGGCGGGCGAGGAAGGAATGCTCGAAATAGGCGCTGTTATAAATGCCCGGCGTGAGCAGCACGACGGTCGGCACACGTCCATTTTGCGGCGCGATGTATTGGAGAACGGTGAGAAGGTCCTGCGTGTAATGATCGACCGGACGCACGCCCGCGCTGCCGAAGAGGCTGGGAAAGGCGCGCTTCATCGCCATGCGATTTTCCAGGAGATAGGAGACGCCCGACGGGCAGCGGCCATTGTCCTCGAGCACGAAGTAGGTGCCTTCGCGGTCGCGCACGAGATCGCTTCCGCAGATGTGAATGTAAATGTCGCGCGGGACCTTGAATCCCATCATCTCCGGGCGGAAGTGCTTCGCGGTGACGACGTCCTCGAGCGGAACGATGCCCTCCTTGATGATCCGCTGGTCGGAGTAAATGTCCTTGAGGAAAAGATTGAGCGCGAGCATGCGCTGGGTGAGGCCCGCCTCGATCATGCTCCATTCCTTGGCCGGAATGATGCGTGGCATGAGATCAAAAGGGAAGATGCGCTCGGTGCCCTGCTGATCGTTGTAAACGGTGAAGGTGATGCCCTGACGCAGGAAGGCCGCATCCACCGCGGAACGGCGCTGGTCGAATTCCTCGCGGTCGAGGTCCTGGAAGCGTTTGAAGAGCGGCCCGTAGTGAGGTCGTACCTGACCATGGGCAGAAAACATTTCGTCGAAAAAATCGTCAGGCTGATAAGAATCGAGCAGGGGCATGGGAAGAGGCAGCATGAACCTAACGCGGGTGCAGGTCCGTTTTCAGAGAGTGGTCCAAACCAGTTAACACATTGTTCCTTTGGAGAGCAATGTGTTAGAGCGGGAGGCATGCCAAAATCGGCGTGATCTTAAATGAGGTGAGAGTCTAAGTTTGACAAGTCCCGCCAGACGCAGGACGTTTCCCCCCATGAGTACCGATTCCCCGTTGGTGACGCTGACCCGCGATATTGAGGCCATCCAGATTCCCAGTGGCCTGACGAAAAAACTCGAGAAGGGCACTCCGGTGATTATTACCCAGGCCTTGGGTGGGACTTACACCGTGGTGGTGGAACATTCCGCCGGCCTTTTCCGCGTGTTGGCGCAGGATGCCGACGCCCTCGGCAAGGAAGTTGTGCCTCACGCCGATACCAACGGCGCGACACCCCACGCCGGGGGGCCTCTCGATGAGGAGGCTATCTGGACGCAGTTGAAGACCTGTTACGACCCTGAAATCCCGGTGAACATCGTCGATCTCGGTCTGATTTACAGCATGGACATCAAGCCGCAAGAGGGCGGCGGAAATCTCGTTGAAGTCAAAATGACACTGACCGCGCCCGGCTGCGGCATGGGGCCTTCCATCGCGTCCGATGCCCAGCGGAAAATTCTTTCCGTTCCCGGGGTGACCGATGCGCAAGTCGATGTGGTGTGGGATCCGCCGTGGAGCGCGGATCGCATTTCGCCCGAGGGAAAATCCAAGTTGGGGATGATTTGAGGCGTTCGCATCGCCGATGGTTTCCCTTTTGTCGATGATCTGGCTTTATCAGGACACGCATGATCTGCCGCGGATCGCCCGGTTTTCCTGGTCGGTTTTCTGGTATGTCATGCCGTCCCTGCTACTCTTTGTTCTTTTGCCACCGCTCTTATTAAGGGTTCACCTGCCTTTTTATCTGGCTCTTTTTCTCGCCAGCGGAGCATCATTGGTGGCCTTCGTGGTCATGAAATGGATTCTGAGGCGGTGGGGGTTGAGTTGTAGTCCCTCTATTCGCTTTTCTCCGTTTGTTGACTATTTCCCTAGTCCTTCTAAGATTTGAATTCCATGTTCCAGCCTATCTCGCCGCGTCGCGGCTTTTCACTTTTAATTGGTATCGCCCTTTTAACCGGGTGCAGCGTTGGCCCCGATTACGTTCCGCCTGATGTTCCCCAGCCGACGAGCTACAAGGAAAAGGAAGGCGACCAGAACATGGGCAACTGGAAAGAGGCGGCTCCGCGCGATGCCATTTCCAAAGGGGATTGGTACAAGGTTTTCCACGATGCACGCTTGAACGCGCTGGAAGCCCAGGCGCAGCAGGCGAATCAGAATCTCCGGGCGGCGGTCGCGCGGGTGAGTGAGGCGCGCGCAGTGGCCCGGCAGACTGAGGCCGATTTCTTCCCCACGCTCGATTTCGAGGGAAGCGGTTCCCGGCAGCGGACTTCGCCCAATAATGGCCAGCTTCAGGCTGAATCTACCCCCGGACACGGAGCCGCAGCTTATACCTTCAACTCTGCGACGGTGGTACCGTTCGATCTCAGCTATGAAGTCGATATCTGGGGCAAGGTGCGCCGGGCCTTCGAGGCTTCGGGCGACCAGGCCCAGGCAAGTCTGGCCGATTATGAGAACGTCCTCTTGGGGCTGAAGGCCGATGTGGCCACGAATTATTTCGCGCTGCGCACGGCCGACTCGGAAATCGATGTGCAACAGCGGTCCATCAAGTCGTTCCAGCAGGCGCTCGACCTGACCAACAGCCGCTTCCAGGGAGGCATCAGCACCGAACTCGACCTGGATCAGGCCAAGGCGACGCTCGCCGCGGCCCAGTCGCAGCTCGGGTCCTTCCAGCAAAGCCGGGCGCAACTCGAGCACGCCGTGGCCGTGCTCGTGGGCCAACCGCCGGAGACCTTCTCGCTTCCCTATAACCCGCTCAATCTCACCCCGCCGGAGATTCCCGCCGGGCTGCCTTCGGACCTGCTTGAACGCCGGCCCGACGTGGCGGCGGCGGAACGTCGCGTTGCGGCACAGAATGCCGAGATTGGCGTGGCGATTTCCGCTTACTTCCCGGTCGTGCGCCTGACCGGCCAGACCGGCTTCGATAGCGGCGATTTGGGCATGCTGATCAATTGGGAAAGCCGCATCTGGTCCTACGGGCCCAGCATCCAGTTCCCGATCTTCGAGGGCGGACGCATCGCGGCGAACATCAAGCAGGAGCGGGCCACTTACGAAGAGAATGTCGCGAACTACCGTCAGCAAGTGCTGACCGCCTTCCAGGACGTGGAGGATAGCCTGAGCGGAATGCGATATCTCGCCGTCCAATTCGAGGCGGAAAACCGCGCGTTCGTGGCCTATCAAAGGGCCTTGGATCTCACCAATTCCCGCTATAATACCGGACTGGTTTCCTACTTCGATGTCATCCAGGCGGAGGGCCTCGCGCTCAACGCTGAGCAGTTGACCGTGCAACTTGCCGGAAATCGGATGGCCACGACCGTGCGTTTGATCAAGGCTTTGGGCGGCGGTTGGGCCGACTCGATCGTGCTGAAAAAGCCGAGTCATGGTGACCATGTCGATGCCCCCTCCGCGCACCCGACGGTGCTGGGCCCGCAATCCGGGCAGACGGTTCCGCCGGCAGCGGCTCCTGCGGCGGGACACTAAGGCGCCTTCTCTCTCGGTGGTTCGGGCTGGTTGACAGTCCAAACCGCCGGGAGGGCCGCCTCTCCGCGATTTAAAAGAAAATTTCCCTTCGTCTCTCCCAAAGCTTGCCGGGAGTTAATGAACATGGTTTGCTCTCGTTTCAGTGAGGCATGATTCTGGCTGGTAATATGCCAACATGTTTCGCGCAACGATCGTTAATCCAGGATTCATCGCGACCCCCTCAATCAACATGCCATGAGTCGAGCAGGTAAATTCATTCCGGGTGGTGCCGGACGCAAAACGACATCGGTTGGGGTCCGGACCGGTCCCATTCGTGCACCCGCCGAGGGATCGACATCGCCGGATGGAAAGGGCGATCCGGCGAAGAAAGGCAACCGCATCTTCAACAAGGGCGGCCTGACCAAACTGCCCGTGCCGAAAAACCGGCGCCCGGCCATCGTGGTCATGAGCGCCGTTGTCTGCTGCCTGCTCGTTTCCGTGGCTTGGTATGAGATGGGCGTCCTGCCTGCGAAACGCGCCTATCAGGCGGAGCTCGAGAAGGAAGCGGCGGATCAAAAGCAACTTGCCGACGCGCTCGCGGCGCAAAAGGCGCAGGCGGAAGCCATCGCCAAACAGCAGGCGTCCGCGCGCGCCACCGTGACGGTGAACAGCGTGCCGGCGGGAAAGGTGACCATCGGCGATTCCCAATTGCCGACGCCCGCGACCTTCGGTGCCGTGCCGCCCGGGAAGATCACGGTGGTGGTCCAGGCCCCTGGATATGAAGATTATCGCACGGACCTGACGGTGACGGCGGATAAGCCCACCGATCTGGGCACGATCCAGCTCGCGCCGCTGCTGGGCGGACTTTCCCTGACCAGTCCGCAAAGTGATTTGACCTATACCCTGACCGGTCCCGGCGATTACAAGCGCGATGGCCAGGTTCCCGACACGCTGTCGAATCTGGCGGTCGGCGACTACCAACTCATCGTGCGGCAGCATGACTGGCAACTGGCTCCCACCACGATCACGATTCACGATCGGGAAAATTTGCAGAAGGAAATCAAGCTGCCCTATGGCAGCGCGGCGATCCAGTCCGTGCCGCCCGGCGCGACGGTGCGTGATGGAAATAATCTCCTCGGCCAGACGCCGCTGACTCTTTCTCAACTCCGGCCCGGCACCATGAATGTCTCGGTCGATCTGCCGCCCTACACGATCCAGCGATTCACTTTGACCGTGCCCGAATCGGGCAACGTCGCGAAGGAAATCGTGCTACAAAAGGACAAGGATTTCATCGCCGCGTGCGGCATGCCGATGGTCTGGATTCCGGACGGATTTTGGGTGGGAAAATACGAGGTCAGCCAGCGGGTCTACGAGTCGGTGACGAATTCCAATCCGAGCACTTTTCGCCGGTCCAATCGTCCGGTGGAGACGGTTTCATGGGAGGCCGCCATGGCATTCTGTCAAAAGCTGAACCAGTCCGAGGCGAGGGCGGGCAAATTGCCGCAGGGCTATCATTATACACTGCCGATGGAATCGCAGTGGGACACCTATTCCGCCGACGCCGATATCGACAAGGCGGTCATGTCGCGCGCCACCACACTTTCCTCGACCCAGGACGTCGGTTCCTCCGAGCCGAATAAATACGGTCTCTACGATACGCTCGGAAATGTCTGGGAATGGTGCCTCGACAATTTCGACGATAAAGGAAATCACAGCTTGCGCGGCGGAAGCTGGCTGAGTTCTCCGGATAATTTCCCCAGCCCCGAAACGCGGAGCGCGGGCGGGCCGAAATACGCGGATCGCTTCACCGGTTTTCGCGTGGTGCTGGTTCCAGTGCAATAGCTGGAGGATCAGTCTCCGTCCTGCGAGGCGCTTCCACTTTCAATCAGCGCCTTCGAGTTCGCCCCTTAGCCGACTTTTTTATGAGTTACAATCCCTTCGCCTTTTTCGAACTGGAACCGGGCCCTGCCCCTGATCTCGATGCATTGAAGGAACGTTTCGCGCGCGCCACGGGCGAAACCCATCCCGATAAATTTCAGCAGGCGCCGGAACCGGAACGACTCGCGGCGGAAGCCCGCTACGCGGAGATGAACCGCGCCTACCAGACGCTGATCGATCCCCGCGCCCGCCTGCTCGCGCTCTACGAATTGACCAAGGGTGAAAAGCCGCGCGACGTGCAGCGAATTCCCCCCGGCACGATGGACCTGTTCAAGGAGGTGGGGGAAATCTGCCGTCAACTCGATGATTTCCTGGAACGCAAGCGGACGACGGAGAGCGCGCTGGCCCGCGCGGGGCTGATGGGCGAGGAACTGACGTTGCAGGACGCATTGATGACCCTCGGCGGCAAGCTGGGAACCTTTGGCGCGACGCTGGAAACCGATCTCGCCGCGCTCGACGCGCGCTGGCGCGGCGGTGACCGCGATCTCAATGCGCTCGAGGCGGTTTACCGGAAATATTCCTATCTCGCGCGCTGGAAGCAGCAACTCGAGGAGCGCGAACTGGCGTTGTTGACCGGGGAGTCTTAAGCAGCCCATCGGCGGCGCACGAAGCCCACTTCGGCTCGGGTGGTAGCCGCCGCACGCCGTGCGGTGGTGTCTTTTCGAAGAAAGAGCGGAGCGTGGGAGCTTTTCTTCTTTCCTCCACCGCACGGCGTGCGGCGGCTACCACGAGCCCGTCGGCGGGCATAGGCCGCCGCAATTGCTGCCGACCGCAGGTCCGACGGCTCGGTCGGAATGCCTCGGAGCTTGCTCCGGGATTCTTTAATCCAGCCCCATCAATTCGTAGCTCGCCAGTGCCGTGCGCAAATCCACGTCGGGCCGCAGGTGAATCGTTTGCCAGCCCAGTTGGACCGCGCCCAGAATATTGGTCTCGAGGTCGTCGATGAAGAGCGCCTCCTGCGGATCGATACCGCCGAGGGCGGTGAGAGCTGCCTCGTAAATTTCGCGGTTGGGCTTCATGGTGCGCCATTCGTGCGAATAAATGCGGGCGTGGAAAAGCGAAAAGAACGAGTAGTTCGCCTCGGCGTAAGCGATGTGCGCCTCGTTGGTGTTGGAAATAATCGCCAGCGGGTAATGTGGCGCAAGCAGCGCGGCGAGCGCAATGTGCTCAGTCAGCGGCGTGAAGATTTCCGAGAAACAGGCGCGTAATTCCTTCGCGGTTCCGGTGAAGCGAAGGAGCTTCTTCAGGTGGGAAAAGAATTTGGCGGAGGTAATGCCGCCGACTTCGTAGGAAAGGATCTGCGGGTCATGGCTCATCAACTCGCTCATTTGCGCGGGCGACAATGGCGATTTTTTTGCCACGCGCTGAAGCATGATCTGCCAATCGAAATGAAGCAGGACCTTGCCAAGATCGAAGCAAACGGCGCTGATTTTCATGGGCAGCCAGAGCGGAAGAGAGGGAGGATACGCATCCTTCCCTTAAAGCTCCCTTCGCCCGGAAAGCGCGTATCCGAGAGTCACGCTGTCGGCATATTCGAGTCCACCCCCGGCGGGAAGACCCATGGCGAGGCGCGATACTTTGACGCCGGCGCCCTTGAGAATCGGCGCGAGATAAAGCGCGGTGGTCTCCCCCTCCGCATCGGCGGCGAGCGCCAGGATGGCTTCCCGGGGCGGGGCCTCCTTGAGGCGCTGCTCCATCTTGGCGATGGAAAGATCCTCCGGCCCCACGTGATCGAGGGGGGAAAGTCGGCCGCCGAGGACATGGTAGAGCCCGCGAAAAAAGTTCGATTTCTCCAGCTTGATCACGTCGCTCGGCTGCTCGACCACACACCAAATGGCGGTGTCCCGTTGCGGGTTGGAACAGATGGAACAAAGCGCGTCGAGTCCCTGCGCATAAAAACCGCAATGGCGGCAGGCATGGATTTCCGAACGCGCCTTGGTCAGCGCCGCCGCCAGCCGCTCACTCACTGCGGCGGGCGACTGGAGCAGGAAGAGGGCGTGCCGCTCGGCGCTGCGCGGGCCGACGGAAGGAAGCTGGCGAAGGGCCTCGACGAGCTCGACGAAGGCCGGGGGAAATTCGGTCATGGAAAGGTTGTCCTCCCGACGAGATCAAGTGCCGAAAGGACGGATAGAATGATTAGACCTTCATCAATTCCGCTTCTTTCGCGGTCACGCCTTTTTCGATTTCCGCCACGTACTGGTCGGTCAGTTTCTGGATTTCCTTCTCCGCATCGACGAGTTGATCTTCGGTAATCTCACCGGCCTTCTCGATTTTCTTCAGTTCATCGATGGCGTGGCGGCGATTGGCACGGACGCTCACGCGGCCTTCCTCGGCCATTTTGCGGACGGCCTTCACGAGGTCCTGGCGGCGCTCCTCGGAGAGGGGCGGGATGGGGAGGCGGATGAGCTTTCCATCAACTTGTGGCGTGATGCCGAGCTTGGATTCCTCCAGCGCCTTGCGCACCGCATCGACCGTGGTGGCGTCCCAGGGCTGGATGAGAATCAGGCGCGAATCGGGTGTGGTCACCGCCGCGAGTTCCTTGAGGCGCATGTGCGAGCCATAGGCTTCGACCATGAGATTGGTTACGAGATCGGGGGAGGCTTTACCGGTGCGGATGCCGGAAAATTCGGTCTGAATGACCTCCGTGCTCTTGATCATTTTTTCTTCCGCTTCGAGGAGAATATCGTCTAGGGCCATCCCTTAGTGAACGCCAGCGCGGGGCGTGGGTCAAGTCACGGCGTGACGAGTTGCGGAAAAGCCTCGCGCCACGTGGCGGGCGCGCGTTGAGGGCGGCCGCTGGGAAGCTGCACCGTGACCATCGTTTGCACGCAGCGGATGAAAATCACCTCGGGTTTCCCGGCAAGAGTCATTTCGAAACGAAGCCGAAAGCGCACCTTTTCCAGTTCGATGAGTTCGGCGGCGATCAGCAGCGAATCGCCGAGGCGGGCGGGGCGAAGATAATCGATCTCCGTGCGGGCCACGACGGGGACGAGCCCCGTGCGGTTCATTTCCCCCAGGGACCAGCCGAGCGCGGCGGCGAGTTGCGAACGCGCGATTTCCACCATGCGCAGATAAGCGACGTTGTGGACCACGCCACCGGCATCGGTGTCAAAATAGTAGACCTCCATCGGCACGATGAGCCGTGGCGCGGAGGGCAGGGCGGCGGCGGACTCCATGGATCAGGCTACTCGCGAACGGAGCTATTCCCCGAATTCCTGGGTGAATTTCTTGACGACGGCCTTGAGGACCTTGAGCCGCGCGTACCATTTGAATTCGCCCTCGATGAGATGCCAGGGCGCGGCCTTGGTCCAGGTCTGGGCGAACATATCCTCAGCCGATTCGAGGTGCTCTTTCCACTTGCGGCGGTTGCGCCAGTCTTCGGCGCTGATCTTCCAATGCTTGTAGGGATCGGCGGCCCGCTTTTCGAAGCGGCTCAATTGCTCCTCCTTGCTGATGTGGAGGTAGAACTTCATGATCACCGCGCCGCCGTCGGAGAGCGTTTTCTCCATGGCGTTGATCTCGTCATAGGCGCGGTGCCATTCCTTTTCGGTACAGAAGCCCTCGACCCGCTCGACGAGCACGCGGCCATACCAGGAGCGGTCGAAAACCACGATCTCGCCCTGGGTGGGCATTTTCGTCCAGAAACGCCAGAGATAATGGCGGCGGTACTCCTCCTCGGTCGGTTTGACGATGGAGTAAACGCGGATCAGCCGGGGATCGAGCTTCTCGGCGACGCGCTTGATCACCCCGCCCTTGCCCGCGGCGTCGGGGCCCTCGAAGACGAGGATGACGCTGCGCTTGCTCTCCAGGATCTTCCGCTGGAAATGGAGCAGGCTCAGCTGCAACTCATGCACCCGGGCACGATAATCCGATTTTTCGTCAACCTGTTTGGTGAGGTCGAGTTCGCTGAGCAAGTCAGGCATACGAGGGGGAGAATGTCTGATGGAAACAGGGAGGCGAGGAAAATTTCGCCTGATTTTCACCCCGGGGTCGTTTCTAACCCGGGTTAAATTTTGGCAAAGGGGCTGGAGGGTGATTGCCTTTTCCGGGCGGCTAATTACGCTACGAGCGAACAAGCAGTCCCTTCCTGAGGTTCATGGATCCCAGTCACCAACTTTTTTCGGCCGGCGCCCGCGTGGGGCAGTATCTCATTTTGGAGAAGCTGGGCGAAGGTGGCATGAGCGAGGTCTTCAAGGCCATCGAGCCGACGCTCGAGCGCTACGTGGCGATCAAGATCATGCATCGCACGAACCTGAGCAGTCCCGACGTGATGGCAAATTTTTTGGAGGAAGCCCGCGCCGTGGCGGGGCTGCGCCACACGAATATCGTGCCGCTTTATTCCGCGGGCGAGGAGCAGGGCGTGCCTTATCTCGCGATGGGTTATATCGAGGGGCAGACGCTGGAGGACTGGATCCTGGCCGGGCGGACGTTGAACCTGGAAGATGCGATGTGGTTCATGAAGCAGGCGGTCGCGGCGCTGGAATGCGCGTCGCGCCTGAACATCATCCATCTCGATGTAAAGCCGGCCAACTTCATGGTTGATGCCGAGAATACCGTCATGCTGACCGACTTCGGCCTGGCGCGGAAGATGACGGAAATCCTGAGCGGTGCGCGCACGGATGAATTGCAGGGCACGCCGGCCTACGCCTCGCCCGAGCACGTCATGCAGGAGAAGCCGGACCTGCGCACCGATATTTATTGCCTGGGCGCGAGTCTTTTTCATCTGATGACCGGCGAGTTTCCCTACCCCGGCGAGACGACCGAGGAAGTCTGCCGCGCCCATGTTTACAGCCCCTTTCCGATTGAGACCTTGCAGCGTCACGAGATCCCCAATGGCTGGATCAGCCTGATGCGAAAGATGATGGAAAAAAAGCCGGAGGACCGGTTCCAAAGCTATCAGGAAGTCACTTTCGCGCTGGAAAACATCAACCACTTCCAGTACGGGAAAAAAATGATGACCATCGTCGAGACGGTGGAACGTCGTGCGCTGCCGCGGATGGAGGGGCCGGCGGAAACTCTCTTCGACCTCGTTCCCGACGACATGGCGACACAGGGGGAGCATCTCTTCACGTTGCAGGATTCGTACGACGCACAGGAGGTCTATCAGGCGCTCGACAACCGCTGGCCGGTGCTGCATCTCAACGAAATGGCTTCCGAGCTGCGCGCGATGCAGACCGATTCGTCGGAGGACTTGCGTGCGCTGATCCAGGCGTTGCTGATGGTGCCGAGCTACAAGGAGACGCTGGAAGTACTGAGCACGTTCATGGCCAACGCCTCCGATGCACGACCCCAGAGCGATGCGGAGAAGATCGAGCTCGTGGGGCTGGAGCGCTCGCGCAATATCGCACTGACGGCCATCGCGCTTTACCGGCCATGGCAGGGGGAACGGCCGCTGAACTGGCACGGCTTTTGGCAGCACCAGATCTATACCGGCATCCTGTCCGAATTCCTGGTCGATATGCTCGGCCTGCCGGCGACGGGGATGGAGTATCTCGCCGGAGCGGTGCATGACATCGGCAAGCTGGTGATGGCGGAACTTTATCCCGCGAAAACCATCGCGGTATGGCTGCATGCCTACGAGCAGAACATGCTGCTGACCGACGCGGAGCATCAATTTTTCGGCATTGATCACGCGCAACTCGGGCAGGAGTGGCTGCATCGCAACAAATTTAACCGGACGATTCGCTACACCGTGGCGTTCCACGAGAATCCGGAGAATTGCTACCAGGCGGCCACCGAATCGAGCCGCAGGAACCTGCTCACCTCGATGATTTCGTCCGGCAAGGACGAGGAGATCGATTTATTGGCGCATGTCGTCTCTTGCGCCAATACACTGGCGAAGGAACTGGGGCTCGGGTACAGCGGAAATCCGCAACTGGACCAGGTGCCGTGGATCGAACAGACGACGACGAAGGTGCTTTTCGACGCGCGCACGAAAGAGGACGTGACCATCGAGGAGTTCTCGGAATTCTTTTTGGGCACATGTGCCGGGTTACCCGACTTGCCGTTCACGCAACTGGCGCTGGCCAGCGAAGCCCGCCTGCGAACCTGGGAACAACAGCAGCGCGTGGCGAAAGGGAAGAAGTAGATCCAAGCTTTGGTAGGGACGGCAGTCCCTGCCGTCCGACTTATTCGGGGCCTACAGCGCCTTCGAGGGAGCGTTGGTCGCGGGCGGCGACGCACTGGGAGCAAGTCCATCCTTAGGCTTGCTGGTCGAAAGCTGGAGATAGGTTTTCAGGTACCGGTTGGTCACGGTAATCCCGTAGATCGTGCGGACGGTCTGGATATCCTCATCCGCTTCCGAACTCTTTCCCGTGGCTTCGGCGAGAGAGGCCTTGGCAAAATAATAGGCGGGATTGATCGGGTCCAGCGGCTTGAGCTGGCTCGCATATTTTCCGGCCGCGACGAGGTCGCCCGCGCCGACGCGGCTATAGACGAGCTTGAGGATGATATCGGCGTCATCCGGTTTGTCCTCGAGCAGCATCTGGTAGTACTTGGTGGCCTGATCAAAATGGCGCTGACGCAGGCAAAGATCGCCGAAGACCATCTTATGGGCTTCCTCAAACGCGGGCGTCATGGCCGGATTACCGTCCAGGCTTTCCAACACATGCCGGGCGTCGTCGAATTGATGCTGCTCGATCAGGATGCGCGCCTTGAGAATCTCCGTGGGCGGATCGTTCGGCTTGGCTTTTTCCGCCTCGTCGATGGCGAGATGGGCGGCATCGTAATTGGCGTTCTTATAATTGAGCAGCGCCTGCTGATAGGGCGAGATGGGGGTGTCCGCTTCCGGGGCGTCCTGCGCTCGCACCGCTCCCAGCGGCACCAGCAGGCAAATCGCTCCCAGCGCGAGCCAGCCGGATTTCATTCCCGCCCGCGTCATCACTTGATTTCCTTCGGGCGAATCCAGTGGCGGCCTTCCCGCTCGAGCAGGAGATCGGCCTCAACCGGGCCCATGGAACCGCAGGCGTAGAGGGGTAAGTCGCGCACCTTCTGTTTGTCCCAAAGGGTGTGGAGCGAATCGACGAGACGCCACGCCTGCTCGACTTCGTCGGAGCGGGTGAAGAGCGTCGATTCACCAACCAGCGCGTCGACCAGAAGCCGCTCGTAGGCCTCAGGCAAATACTGGTCGAAGCCGCTGCGGTAAAGGAAGTCCATGTCCACCAGTTCCGTTTCGGCCTTGCCGGGAACCTTCGCGTTGAAGTTGATGCCGATGCCCTCGTTGGGCTGGATGCGAATGCGGAGCGAATTGCGGCGCAGACGGTCATTGCCATCCGCGGCAAAGAGCACGCCGGGCGGGCGCTTGAAGATGATGTTGATCTCCGTGAACTGGGCGGCGAGGGCCTTGCCAGTGCGGAGATAAAACGGGACGCCATGCCAGCGCCAGTTATCGATCTCAAACCGTGCGGCGACGAACGTTTCCGTCAGTGACTCGTGGTCGACTTTTTCTTCCTGACGATAGGCGGGGATCGGCTTGCCGCCGATGTAGCCGCCGCCGTATTGGGCGCGGACGACGTTCTTCTGCAGAAAGTCGAGCGAGGGCGTCGGGATCGAGCGCAGCACCTTCACCTTTTCGTCGCGGATCGACTGGCCATCGAGCGAGGCGGGCGGCTCCATCGCCGTGATGGTGAGGAGCTGGAAAAGGTGATTCTGGAGCATGTCGCGCGATGCGCCCGCGTGATCATAATAACCGCCGCGACTTTCGACGCCGACTTTCTCCGCGACCGTGATCTGGACGTGGTCGATATAGAGACGGTTCCAGAGCGGCTCGTAAATCGAGTTGGCGAACCGGAAGTACATCAGGTTCTGGACCGTTTCCTTGCCCAGGTAGTGATCGATGCGGAAGATGTCCGTTTCGGCGAACGCGCCCTGCAGGGTGCGGTTGAGTTCCTCGGCGCTCTTCAAGTCTTCGCCGAAAGGCTTTTCCACGATGAGGCGGCTGCGCTTGCCATCATGCGGGCTGGCCAAACCGGCGGCGGCGAGGTTCTGCGCCGCGACACCGAAGAAGTTCGGCGCAGTGGCGAGATAGAAGAGATAGTTTTCGCCGATCGTCGGGCTCTCGGGCAGACTCTTCAGCTTCTCCGCCAGCTTCTTGTAGGCCTCCGCATCGTCGAGTTCGCCCTGGAAGTAGTAGATGTGCTCGGAGAGCTTTTTCCAAATCGCTTCATCGACCGGCTTGGTGTGGGAAAATTCCTGGAGCGCCTTGCCCAGGTCGTCGCGGAATTCGTCGTCGCTTTTGGGGCGCCGTGCGAAGCCGACAATGGCGAAATCATCCGGCAGAAGACCATTCTTCGCCAGATGGTAGAAGGCGGGAATGATCTTGCGATGGGTGAGATCACCCGTGGCGCCGAAGATGACCGCCGCCGTGGGCGGGACCTTGATCGGCGCCTTGGAAATCATCGGCGGGCAGGAGGGATCGTTGATGGCGATGGACATGGCGGTAGGGGTTTGCCGGACTTAGGCGTTGTAGGTCGAGGAGGAGACAGTGCCACCCTGGCCGGTCCAGTTGGAGTGGAAGAACTTGCCCCGGGGCTGATCGACCCGCTCGTAGGTGTGGGCGCCGAAGTAATCGCGCTGGGCCTGGAGCAGATTCGCGGGGAGCCGCGCGGAGCGGTAGGAATCGTAGAAGGAGAGGGCGTTGGAGAACGTCGTGGTCGGAATGCCGAGCTGCGCGCCGAGCGCCACGGTGCGCCGCCATCCGCCCTGCGCCTTCTTCAGCGCATCGGAGAAGAAATGATCGAGCATCAAGTTGGTGAGATTCGGGTTACGATCAAAGGCCGCCTTGATCTCGCCGAGGAACCGGCTGCGGATGATGCAGCCGCCGCGCCACATCAGGGCGAGGCCGCCCATGTTCAGGTTCCACTTGTACTGCTCGGACGCCTGTCGCATGAGCATATAACCCTGCGCGTAGGATATGATCTTCGAGGCGTAAAGCGCCTGTCGGATGTCCTCGAGCGTCAGCTTCACGTCGCCGGTGAACTTCGGGTTTTCCGGCCCGACCAGCACGGCAGAAGCGGCCACCCGCTCGTCCTTGAGCGAGGAAATCATGCGGGCAAACACCGCTTCCGCGATGAGCGTGACCGGTGCGCCCAGCTCCAGGCCGGAATCAACCGTCCATTTGCCGGTGCCCTTTTGGCCGGCGGCATCCAGGATATGATCGAGGAGGTAGCTGCCATCGGTGTCCTTGAAGGTGAAAATCTTCGAGGTGATCTCGATCAGGTAGGAATCGAGCTCGCCCTGGTTCCACTCCGTGAAGACCTCGGCCAGTTTCGCGTTGTCGAGACCGAGACCGTCGTGAAGCAGGTTGTAGGCTTCGCAGATCAGCTGCATGTCGCCGTACTCGATGCCGTTGTGGACCATCTTGACGAAGTGGCCCGCGCCGCTCTCGCCGACCCAGTCGCAACAGGGGACGTTGCCGTCCACCTTGGCCGCGATCGATTGGAAGATGGCCTTGATGTGGGGCCACGCCTCGGGCGCGCCGCCGGGCATGAGAGACGGACCGTGCCGCGCTCCCTCTTCACCGCCGGAAACGCCGGAGCCGACGAAGAGAATGCCTTTTTCCTTCAGTTCCTTATAGCGGCGGACGGTATCGGGGTAGTAGGAGTTGCCACCGTCGATGATGATGTCGCCCGGCTCCAGCAAGGGGACGAGGAGATTGATGAATTCATCGACCGGCTTGCCGGCCTTGACCAGCAGCATGACCCGGCGGGGACGCTTCAGCATGCCGACCATTTCTTCGAGCGAATGAGCGCCGAGCACCTTCGTGCCCTTGGCTTCGTTGGCCATGAACTCATCGACCTTGCTCACCGTGCGGTTGAAGGCGGCCACGACGTAACCGTGGTCGTTCATGTTGAGAACGATATTCTGGCCCATGACGGCCAGACCGATGAGTGCGATATCTGCGGTTTGAGGCATAAGAAAAAAGGGGAAGGGGTTAAGTAGGCGCGGAATGCGCGTGCCCTTCAAAAATAACGGGGGAAGTCCGTCCGGCAATCTTTATTCGGCGACAAATCGAAGACGGGAAATGGATCCACCTTTTGCCGATCTGGGTGCCCGGCAGGCGCGCGGGCCCGCCGGTTATGGGTAAAACTTAAAGCGGCTCGAGTTCGTCGGGGTCGATGAAGGGCTGTGTCTTCTTCATCTTCCGCGGGGGGACGTTCGCGCTTGTCTCGGACCCGGGCTCGGGCTGGGGAGCGGCGCGAAGAGGAGCGGGCGGAACCATGTCAAAGGGCACCTGCTGGGAAATCGTCTCGGCCGTGATGGGCACGATGGGGATGACGGTTGCGGGCTCAAGGGCGCTAAGGGCCGCGGCTTCCGAGGCCTTTTGCGTTTCGAGCTCGGGAGACTCGACCACGGCGTAGGCGCTGATGCCAAAAGCTTCCGGATCCACCCGGCGCAGGCGCTGGGCGAGGATGGTGGCCAAAGTTCGCAGCAGCACATTGCCGGCCCCAGGATTGTCCTCCATGAACTGGATCAGGTCTTCATCGGCAATGCGCCAGAGCTGGCTGAATTCCGTCGCCACGACGGTCGCGGTGGCGGCGCCGGGATCGAAGAGGCTGATCTCGCCGAGCGTTTCCCCGGGACCAACTCGCGCGCGAAGAATACGCGTGCCGTCTTCCCGTTCGGTGTAGACCTCGAGTTCGCCGCTGATGACGACAAAGACTTCCGTTTGCAGCACTCCCTGCCCGATGATGACGTTGCCGGGGTGGCCGGGAAAAAATTCACCGTAGGAACTGAGCAATTCCCGGTCATCTTCCTTCAGATGACCGATCCAACTAAACGTGGGCAGTGTGGGGATGGTTAGCGATTCAGACATACGTTTCTCTCCTGTGTCATTACATTATAAACTACTCAAATCTCATGGGCAACCTTGTCCTGCATTAAATGTACGTCGCCCCGAAATTTCTCCTCTTTGGCGATCGATTTCAGCTCGGCTTCCCGCCGGACGAGGTGATCCGGGTAGTGGGTGATCCAGACTGATTCGACCGGATAAGAGGCAATGTAGCGAAAAAGTTCGCGCTCGGGGAAGTGGGTAAGTTCGCAGATCAGGCCGTTCACTTTTCCGCCTTCCAACGCCGGGGCCAGTTCGCGCGGATGGGCCAGGTCGGCGGAGTAGACGTAACGGCGGCCATCATGATCGATAACGACGCCGTAGCAGTCGAAACAGGTCTGGGGGTACGTGCGCTTGAAATAGCTTGCGAGGCTGGCGAGATGCTCGGTGGCGAAGGCGGTGAAAGTGAAGGCACCATGCACGACCGGCTTGCCTGGCTTGACGGGATGCCAATGAATCGGGAAGCCGATGAGCTCTGGGAAAAGAAGGCATTTTTCCAGCCAGTCCTTCATCGCCTCGAGGACCTTGGCCGGGCCGAAGACGTGGAGCGGGGCGCGGCGCGTGCGCAGCCAAAGCGATTGAATGAGCGAGGAAACCTGCCCGATATGGTCGCTGTGCATATGGCTGAGCCAAAGAACTTCCGGGATGTCGGGATCGAGCTTCTTCCGCAGGAAAAAGCGGGCCGCCGCCGCGCCGCAATCGAGGAGCAAACTCGACTCCGGCGTCTGGATCAGAATGCCGGAGTGATCGCGCCGGGCGCTGGTGTGACCGTCCGCAGTGCCGAGAAAAAGGGCGCGCATGGACAAGACGTTGCTAGGTTACCCCGCGTGAGGCAATGGAGAAATATTGAGGGAGAGGCCCGGACTATTCCAGGCCGTCGCCGTGATGCTCGATGGCCGTGAGGATGTCGCGCAGGACCTGGTAGGGCAACTGCGCGGAATCGACCTCCGTGATGAGCTTTTCGCCGTAGAAATCGAGCACCGGCTTGGTCTCCTGCTCGTAAATCTGCTGGCGGCGTTCGATGACTTCGTCATTGATATCGTCGATCCGGTTTTCCTTCAGGGCGCGGCGCTTGAGGCGGTCGTAGACCTTGCTCTTGTCCGGGCAATCGAGATGAAAGACCCGGCGCACGTCGAGCTTGTCGATGAGGATTTTCGCCTGGTTCACGTTGCGGGGAATGCCGTCGAGCACGAGGAAATCGGTCTCCGGCTTGAACCGGCCGGTGCGTTCCATCGATTCGATCTGCGCGGCCCAGAGGCCGATGGTGACATCGTCCGGCACGAGTTGGCCCTTGCTGGAATAGTGGATGAAAGCCTTTCCGTAGTCGGAACGGGGATCGACGGCGCGAAAGACATCGCCGCACGCACAATGATAGAAGCCGGGAATGGTACCGAGAATTTTGCCCTGAGTGCCCTTGCCGGAGCCCGGCGCGCCTAAAAGAAGAATAGAGTGATAGACCACAACACTGTTAAAGCTCATTTTGCTTACATAAGCAATCAGTGCTTGAGGAAGGATAATTAAGTATAAGATTTGATCATCCTGAGATAACAACAAGTTTGCCAATCCAGCGACCTGTGAGAGGCCCGTGGGAGCAGTCTTGCTTCTCTCCGCGCAAGCTTTAAGGTGGACGGCCATGCTCGATCCCGAACTGCTCGCCCTGCTCGTCTGTCCCGAAACGCATCAGGACCTCACCGAAGCCGGGCCGGAAGAGGTGGCCCGGCTCAACGAGGCGATCCGCGAGGGACGGGTGCGCAACGCCGCGGGCAAGGAAGTCGCCCTCCCGGTGGACGGCGCGCTGATCCGCGCGGATGGCAACATTGCCTATCCGGTGCGGGATGAAATCCCGGTCATGCTCGTGGCGGAGGGGCTTTCGCTCCAACAGATTGACTGGGGACTTGAGGACAAGGTATCGCTCCATGGCTGAACTTGCCGGTAAAAAGCTGGGCGTCCTGCTGACCACGGCGCCCGCTCACGCCAACTTTCGTCCTGCCCTGGCGCTCATGGGCGCGGCCCTCGACGCGGGCGTGCGGGTCTATCTTTATTGCATCGACGAGGGTGTCCGCGCGGTCGGCACTCCGGAAATCCAGGCGCTCAAGACGCGCGGTGTGAACCTTTTCGGCTGCGCCTATGGCGCGGGCCATCGGAAGATCGCCATTGACGACGCGGCGGCCTGGTCGGGCCTCACGGTGCTCGCCGATGTGGTGGGCAGCACGGACAAGTTCGTTTCGTTTTAGAGTCTCCAATGAAGACGAAGGAACAGTTTCTGGCGGCGACGAGGGCTTATCGATCCCGAGTTCAGAGGATGGCATGGACATTCGTCGCCCTGATGGTTTGCATTATTCTTTTAAGGCTGAAAATACTCCATCTTTACCTGCCGATCGGATCAACCGCGAATGGAGTGCTGGGAGTTATCCTTTTTCTCATTCTTTCTCCCGTTATGGCTTTTTTGATATTGGGATACCTTAATCGATTGCCGCGTCGTTTGGGCCTTATTTGTCCCGAATGCTTCGCCATTCCAAAGCCCCAGGAAATTAAAGTTATCCAGAAAACCCAGCATTGCCCGTCTTGCGGCGCGCTTTTCTTTCTCTAGTCATGTCACTACCCACCACTCTCGTCCTAATTGAAACCGATCCGCGCACCAGCGCCCGGCCTGCCGAAGCGATCCGCATTGCCGCGGGGATTGGCGCGTGGCGGAAGACCGATGTGACGCTGCTTCTGCGCGGTCCCGCCGCCTACAGCCTCCAGGAGTACGCCGACGAATTGGTGGATGAGGATAACTTTACCCGCTACCTGCCGCTCGTCGCCGAGGCGCCCCGCCCGATTTACGTGGAGGATTCCTTCACCGATCTCAAGGCGCTGGAGGGTTCGGCCTTTCGTTACGAAGTGATCTCGCCCGCGCGGACGGCGGAACTGATCGGCACGCACGATTACCTGATCCGTTTATGAGCGAGACTTCTTCTTCCCCGCGCCGCGCTCTTTATCTGGTTCCCTCCGGCCTGCCCGCCGGGAAGCAGGAAGAGCTGCGAAAGTTCGCGCAACCGGGCGCGGAGATCTTCGTGCTGACCGAAGCCAACGCCCGCGAGGCGCTGGAGAAGATCTTTGCGGCGGATACAGTGGCGGTTTGGGGAAAAGTCTAAAAGTCTAAAAGTCGAACAGGCTAAGGCTTATTAAGCTTGTCCGCCATGACCCTGCGGGCTAATCCAGCGGCATGATGGAAATCCTTATTGGCGCGGTGATTGGTTTCCTCGCTTACTTTGTGGTGCGGATCGTCCTCACCGGCATTTACACCGTCGATCAGAACGAGCGCGCGGTGCTCACCACCTTCGGCCGCGCCGAGCGGTTGACGGGAACGACGCTGGATGACCCGATTTCCGAATCGCTCAACGATGTGGAGAAGCAACGCTACGCCTATCCGCAACTCCGCGTGATTGGCGCGGGCGGTCCCTATTTCAAGATGCCGTGGCAGCAGGTCTACAAGGTCACCGTCGCGACGCAGACGCTCAACATCGCGTTCGATCCCGAAAGCCCCAGCGCGAACAACAACAACCAGATCCTCGAAGCGGTGACGAAGGACCAGCTCAACACCGGGCTGATGGGCCAGCTCCGGTACACCATCGCGGAACGTAATCTCTATGCCACGCTCTTCGCGATCAAGAATCCGATCGCGCACGTCATGGGTTATTTCATCTCAATCCTGCGCGAGCGCATCGCGAATTTCGAGGCGCCGCCCACGCCGCTCGTGGCCGATCTGCCCGCGGGCAGCGCGCTGGAGCCGGTCGCGGTGCAGGGCATTTCAATCAACGATCTGCGCAAGAACCTGCGCGAGCTCAACGAGCAGATGGACACCGAATGCGCCTCGTCGGCTGCGCGCTACGGCATCCGGCTCGACGCGGCGCTGATCACCAGCATCGATCCGCCGCAGGACGTCGAATCGGCCCTGGCGGCGATCAACACGGCACATAATGAAGTCTCCTCGCAGGTCAGTCTCGCGCAGGCGTCGGCGGACCAGCGCATCGTGCAGTCGAAGCGCGCGGTGGAAATCGAGACGTTGAAGGCGCAGGCCGAGGTCGAGCCCCTCAACTGGCTCGCGGCCCAGTTGATCGAGCTGCGCAAGAACGGTCCCGACGCGTTGCCGCTCTATCTGCGAAACATCCGGCTCGCGCTCTATTCGCGCGCGTCGCACATCATCCTGGAGATGAAAAAATAATATGGACGGCATGATTACCGGTGTGGGTCTGATCGCGGCGACCTCCTTCTTCGTTTTTATCGGCTGCTTCATTGTCGTTCCGACGCTGCTCTTTCTGCTGCGCCAGTTCGGCTTCTACGTCATCGTGGAAGAGCGGCAGTCGCTCGTCTATGTGCTCTTCGGCAAGGTGCGCTTGATTCTCGATGAGCCGGGACTCCACTTCCCGATCCAGTCGCTTTCGTGGCGCGCGCTGCTCGTGAATTTTTTCGGCGATGTGCGGACGGTCGATCTGCGGCTCGATCAGGAATATCTTCGCGCCACGCCGGTCAATTCCGAGGAAGGTGCGCCGATGGGCATCGGCATGTGGTACGAGATGTGGATCAGTGATCCGGTTTCCTACCTCTTCAAGAACGCCGATCCGCGCGGCTCGCTCCGGGCCAATGTGGGCAACGCGACGGTGCGCAACCTGAGCAATCTCAAGCTGGCGAACATGCTGGAAGACCGCCATTCAATGAGCGCGCTGGTGCGCGATGAGGTGGACGCGAAGTCGAAGGAATGGGGCTACTCGCTCGGCAGCGTTTATGTGCGCAAGGTCCATTTCCGCGACGTGAACATGATCCAGCAGATCGAGGAAAAAGTGGTGAACCGGCTGCGGCAGGTCACCTCCGCGATCCGGCAGGATGGCACCAATCAGGTGAATCTCATCACCAGCACGGCGGAACGCCAGGCGGCTGTGGCCTTCGCAAAGGCGGCGGCGATGCGTCCCTTCATCGTGGGCGGCGCGCTGAATACCATTGCGCAGGATCCAGAGGTCGCGCAGGTGATGTTCGAGATTCTCGAGAACCAGAAGATGCTTGAAGGCAATGTGAACGTTACGCTGATGCCGCCGGAAAAGCGGAATGATCCGCTCACTCAATTTATCACCGCGACCCAGACCGCGCAGACCGTGCCCACCACCAAGGCTCCGCCGTCGGCAACGTCATACACTCCGCCCGCCCTTCCCGGCGAGCAGGGGACTCTGCCGTTGGGCGGGCATTAAAGGACTTGGTCTACCGCAAGATATCGTAAGGATCATCGACCTGTCCGCGGACGGGCGGGGGATCGGGTACCATTTGCGCGGTGTCGCTGATGGGCTGAAGCAGGCGTGGATTGATCGGCAGGGGGGCGATGGTCTTGCGCTTGCCTGGAGTGTTCAGGGTCGTGTCGCTCTGTTTCTGAAGACGCTCCGTATTGGTTGCCACGGGGAGATCGAGAGACAGGTTCTGATTTTCCTTGGCGCCGGGGGACATGTTCCCGGGCAGGGAATCGAGCGATAAATCAAGCTCGGCCCTTTTCGTCGGATCGCTTTCCGCTGCGGTCATGCCCGGAATATCGAGCGCGCCGGGATCGGCATTCGCGGAAGACGTTGTCTGCGGAAGGGCGGTCGCGGAAAGCGCGGGGATGCTGCTGTAGAAATTATGCAGTCCCGCCGCCTCGGTTTCGCCGAGGGGCGTGATGAACGGTTTGAAGGCCGGATTCGACGTGGTGAAACTTGCCGCCGGAACCTTGACGGAAGTGAGTGAGGCATCCGGGCGAAGGCTCAACGTCGGACTGCTGGTGCCGGGACCCGTGAGCAGTCCCGTAGCGGGCGCGAGCATCGGGTTGGAATTCGAGAGGCCGGCCAACTTCGCGAGGTCCTTGTTGTCGGAAAGCTCGGCGTAGAGATTGACGTCGTGATTGCCCTGCTCCAGCGCGCGGGCCTGCATCTGCTGCTCGTAACCCTGCACCAGCCAGTTCTGATCCTTCTCCCTTGTAGCGGAAGCATCTCGTGTCTCCTTCGCCTGCACGTGAGGCAACGCGCGGGCCGCTTCCACGTAAGCCGCGCGGGGCACCGCATCGGGATCGTGCGCTGCGGGATTCTCGTTGTCCGCCGAGGAATCAGGATCGGCGTGGATAGTCACGGCCACGCCCCCGTAGAACAGGAAAAAGGCAACCAGTCCACGGGCATTTTTCATCGCTCTGATACTATACGCCTACTGGCAAAAAATTTCAACGTCGTCTTCCCGCTCATAAAAATCCGGAAAGAAAAGCTTTTTCAGAGGAGAAAAAAGGTTTGCCAAGAGGTTGTGGCTCGCTAGCAACAACCCATGGCTACTAAAGCAACCAAGACAACCACGAAACGTAAACCCAACGCCGCATTTCTCAAGCCGGTGACACCGGATGATAAATTGGCCGCAGTCGTCGGCGCAAAGCCGCTGCCCCGCACCGAGATTGTTTCCAAGCTCTGGGTCTACATCAAAAAGAATGGTCTCCAGGACAAGAAGGAACGGACCAAGATCAACGCTGACGAGACGCTCAAGGCGATCTTCGACGGCAAGAAGCAGGTCACGATGTTCGAGATGAATAAATACGTCTCGGGTCATCTGAAGGCCTAAGGTTTTTTTCCTTTGTGGCGGTGATGGCCTTGGTCATCGCAGCCGAAAAAAGACCGCCGGAACTTTCCGGCGGTGAGGCGACGTTTCGGCTTTCGAGCCGAAACGTTGGCCGCTTCTCCAGGAAGCCCGGCGATCGTCGTCGATGAACTTCGGCTACAGCGCGGCGCGATGCGCCAGTGCATGGTCGTAGACGTCCTCGTACTGACGGGCCGAGGCCTCCCACGTGAAGTCCCGCGCCATGCCTTGCTGCTGCATCGCCTGATAGTGATGCGGACGGTCGAACCAGGTTGAGACCGCCCAACCGATGGTGAAGTAAAGCGCCCGGTCGGAAATCTCCCAGAATTTAAATCCGGTCCCGCGTCCGGCCGCTTCGTCGTAGTTCTCCACCGTGTCGTCCAGGCCGCCGGTGGCCCGCACGATGGGGAGCGTGCCGTAAAGCGATGAATACATCTGATTCAGGCCGCACGGCTCGTAAAGCGACGGCATGAGGAAGAAATCACTGCCCGCCTCGATCAGGTGCGCGACGTCAGGCGCAAAGCCGATGTGGGCATTGGCGCTGCCGCGATGGGCGTCGCTCAGCCAGCGGAAGAAATTCTCCGTGAAGGGATCCCCCGAGCCCAGCACGACGACCTGCATGACCATGTCGCGAAGCGCCTGCGGCAACGCTCCGCGCAAAAGATCGAAACCTTTTTGTGGCGCGAACCGGGAAACGATGCCGAAGAGCGGGATCTTGGGATCGACCGTGAGGCCGAACCGTTCCTGCAACGCCCGCTTGCAGGCCGCCTTGCCGGAAAGATCGTGGCGGCTGTAGCGCGCGGGCAGGTACTTGTCCCGCTCCGGGCTCCACAGAGTGGTATCCACGCCGTTGAGAATGCCGAAGACGTGCTCCGCGCGATTATTCAGGTAGGGCGCGAGGCCCATGCCGCCGATTGGACCGCGAATCTCACGCGCGTAAGTGGGCGAGACCGTGGTCACCGCGTCGGCGTACTGCACGCCCGCCTTCAACAGGTTGACCATGCCAAAATCCTCCAGGCGGTCGGGCGTCATGTAATCGCCGCCGAGTCCGTAAAAGCTGAGCACGTCCGGCGCGAATTTTCCCTGGTAACCGATGTTGTGGATCGTCAGGACGCTGGCCGTTTGCGAGAGAGGCGAAAGCACGCGGTCCCACGTTTTCAGGAAGACCGGCACCATCGATGACATCCAGTCGTGCACGTGCGCGATGTGGGGAATGAAGCCGGTGTCCTTGCAAACCTGGAGCGCCGCCTTGCTCAGGACGCCGAAGCGGTAGGCGTCGTCAGTGTCGCCGTAGAAATTAGGGCGGGAAAAATAGCGCGCGTAATCGATGAACCAGATGGGCACTTCGCCGTCCAGCTTGCCCTCGAAAATACCGACCCAGATTTCCTCGCCCAGGCCGAAGTGGACGCAACAGGAGCGGGAGAAAGTGATGCCAAAGCGCGCGCGGTCGATCGAGCTGTAGAGCGGCATGACAATGCGCACGTCGTGGCCCCGTTTGCGCAGCGCCTTGGTCAGGCCCGCCACGGCGTCTCCCAGGCCGCCGGTCTGGGCCAGCGGCGTGCATTCGGCGGTGACGAAGAGCACTCGCTTTCCCGATGGCGTAGGTTCAACGGCGACTGTGACCGGGGGCTCCGTTTGCGTCTTCTTACGCGGGATGGCCTGGCGCGGTTTGCTGGCGAGATCGACTTTCACGGAAGTCTTTCCCGCCGGCTTCACAGGAACAAGAGGAGCCGGTTCCGGTGCAGGAGGGGGAGGAATGACCGTCGGAGCCTTCATGCTGACGGCAGGCTTTTTCTTCCGGGAAGCAGCGGGCTTCGCCTGCGCTGGGGGCGGAAGCGGAGCCGGTTCCTCGGGCGCTGGTGTGGGAACGACGGGCGCGACTTGGGGAGTGGCGGCGGCGGTCGCTTTCTTTCGGGCCGGTTTACGGGCGGGGGCGGCCAGTGGTGGATTGGAGGATGCTGCCAAAGGGGCAGGGGAGGGAGTCGACTCCGGCTTCTTGCCGGTGGGAAGCTTGGCCATGTGCGGGACGATAGACTTTTTGCCAAAAGCGGTAAAGCCCTGCGCGTGACAATGAATTTAGGATGACATAAATGTTATCCTGACTCCGTTCTGTTGTGCCGGGGGAAAAGATGTGACAATTTGAATCTCGATGCTCACCCCGGACGATTTCACTTACGCGCTTGAAAATACGCGCGTGCTTCTCGCGCCCTCGCAGCGCCTCGATACTTTTGGCACCTCGGTCGTTAACTATTTCCTGGTCACGGAGGAAATGGACGCCGTCAATCTTTCGCGCGTGCGCGAAGGCCACATCCATGCGGAGCGCCCGCAACTCATCTCGCCGCACCATATGGCGCGGCTGCTCCTGGAAGGATTCGGCGATCAGGGCGAACGTTTTGCCGAGCACATCAGCGCCCAGCCGGGGCGGTTCGCATTCCTGAAGTACGGCTTTCGGGTCAGTAAGTCCGACATCCGTTCCTACGATGTCCACGAATCCGCCGAAAACGTGGCTGGTAAATTGAAGGATGAACTGGAGCGCAAGAACGAGCCGCTGACCGCATTGTTGACCGGCGTCGATGATGGCTGGGAAGTCTGCCTGCTCAAATTTATGATCGATATGATCAGTGCCTCTGCGCCGGGCAACATGGGCGATTTCCGCGAGCGCGGAATGCTCTGATTTTCGAGGCGCGGTTAAGGACGTTCCGCAGCAGCCTCGACAATCACCCAACGACGGAGCGATAACAGGGAAGTTATTTCCGCATGAGCGCCCTTCCTCTTCTGTATCCCTCCCCTCTGCGCGAGGGCGCGACACTTGGCCTCGCGGCTCCTGCGAGTCCTCCCTTGGAGCCGGGAAAAATTCCGCAGATCATCGAGCGTTTACGGGCGCAGGGTTTTCAGGTGAAGGCGGGAAAGTATCTCGAAAAGCGGGACGGTTATCTCGCCGGGACCGATCAGGAACGGGCGGATGATCTCAACGCGCTCTTCGCCGATCCCGAGGTGGATGGCATCCTCGCGTTGCGCGGAGGCTACGGCTCCTGCCGGATTCTGCCGCTGCTCGACTACGCGGCGATTCGGAAAAATCCCAAGCCCTTCCTTGGTTACAGCGATAATACCGCGCTTCATCACGCCATCCTGAAAGAGTCGGGACTCGTAACCTTTCACGGGCCAAATGCCTCGGAGGCTTTCCTGTCCGGTAACGAGGAAAAGCTGCGGAGCAGTCTCATGCACTTGCCTGGACCGAGCGGCGGGAGTCTGTTTTCGCGCGGAGATTCGCAAGGTGAAACCTTGCGGACCGTGACGCCGGGTCGTGTGCGGGGTCGACTGCTGGGCGGCAACATGACCTGTCTTTTGCGCCTGATCGGCACGCCCTACGCGCCCGATTTTAGCGGTGCGATTTTGTTCCTGGAGGACATCGGCGAGAAGGCCTACCGGGTCGACGGCATGTTCACCCATTTGCGGCTGGCGGGGGTACTGGATCAGATAGGCGGACTTGTCCTGGGCCGCTTCAATCATGACGACGAGATGGAACGCTGGCGAATTGACGGTTGCCTGCAACGCGAAGCGGGCCGGCTGCGTGTGCCCGCCATTTCCGGCGCACCCATCGGTCACTTTCAGGAGCAGATCATTGTGCCTCACGGCGTCGAGGCGGAACTGGACGCAACCGAAGGCCGGCTCACTTTTTTCCTGCCGCCCGGGTAACAGGCGAAGGTCAGGCAGACAGCAAGGGACGGCGTGCGCAATGCAGGTTCGCGTTCCCATGGGAATTTTCCGCTAGGGATGGAAGTCGTTTGAAGAGAAGCGATTGGATTTTAAAGGCTACTCTTGGCATGGCTCAAGCGGCTCCCTTCCTATGAAAACGACTCTTCAATTGGCCGCCTTGGGTGCGGTTCTCGCCCTGGGTTCGATGGCCTATGCTGCCGATAATTCCGCAGCCCCGCCCGTCCCCGGAACGGTGCAAAGTACCGATACCAAAACAAGCTCGGCCCAAAACAACACGCCTCGGGTCAACCCGACGCCTAATCCCGAGCCGGAATCCCAGCCGCCGGATTCGACGACCGGGACCACCTCCACGAAATAAATTTGCGGGTGATGGGGCGAGGCTCCCTTTCGCAAGAGAGGGAGCCTCTCTCTATTTTTGCGGTTCAGCCGCAATCGCGGGCGAGATAATCGCATCGCGCATGCCGTGGATCAGTTTTTTGTCCGAAGGGACGAGTGTAACCAGTACGCCGCCCAGGGAAACGCGGTCGTTCACCACGAAATAATAAGGACAAACCCGCGCGCGTCCGGGCATGGAAACGACCTCATCGTTTTCTGCGACATAATCCTGACGAATAACCGAGCCTT
>JAMFSY010000003.1 GCA_026225555.1 Methylacidiphilales bacterium | reverse complement strand
TCCAGCGGATTCTCTTTGCACCACGCCACAAACTTCTTCAGCGCGTGGCCGCGATGACTGAGCGCGTTCTTGGTTTTTTCTGTGAGCAGGCCGAAGGTTCGGGCATAGCCCTGCGGGATAAAAAGCGGGTCGTAGCCGAAGCCGCCCGCCCCCTTGGGAGCGAGGGCAATCGTTCCTTCGCAGGTGCCGTCGAAGCTGGCCAAAACTTCTCCCTCTTTCGCCAGCACCAGCACGCAATGGTAGCGGGCGGCGCGTTGTTGCGGCGTGGTCGCGTTGACGCGTTCGAGTTCCTGTAAAAGCTTGGCGTTATTCTTCTCTGTGGAGGAGGGGATGCCGCCGTAGCGGGCGGAGAAAACACCGGGTGCGCCGTCGAGCGCATCGCATTCCAGCCCGGAGTCATCGGCGAGGACGTAGTCGATAATCGCCTGCGAGGTGGCCACCGCCTTCAGGGTGGCATTGGCCAGAAAGCTGTCGCCGGTTTCCTCAACCTCTTCGAGCTCAGGGTAATCGGCGGATGATTTCGGCTCCCAGAAGGGGCCCAGGAAAGGCGCCATCTCCTGCACCTTGTGCAGGTTACGGGTGGCAATGCAAAGTGGTTTCTTATCCATGATCGAAGGCGGTCTTTTCCTGTCCGAATCCCTTTTTCTTTTCAGTAACGGAACGCTGGTGTTAACTGACGCTTCCCCACCATGCAAGTACGCAAGCAATTTCCTTTCGCCACGTTTGAGCCCGTTTGGCAGCGCTATTGGCTGGAGAACAGCACGTTCCGCGCCGCCAACCCCGGTGAGCCCGGTAGTGAAAAACCCAAGTTCTACGCGCTCGATATGTTTCCCTATCCCTCAGGCGCGGGCCTGCACGTGGGACATCCCGAGGGTTGGATCGCGACCGACATCATTTCCCGTCAGCGCCGCATGCGCGGTTACAATGTGCTTCACCCGATGGGCTGGGACGCCTTTGGCCTGCCCGCCGAACAATACGCCGTCCAGACCGGCACCCACCCGCGGGAGACGACCGAGAAAAACATCGCCAACTTTCGCCGACAGATCCAGTCGATCGGTTTCTCCTACGATTGGAGCCGTGAAGTCAATACGACCGACCCGGCTTACTATAAGTGGACCCAGTGGATTTTTCTCCAACTCTATAAAAAGGGCCTCGCCTACGTTTCCAACGCGCCGGTGTGGTACTGTCCCGGGCTGGGCACCGTGCTCGCCAATGAGGAAGTGCTCCAGACGCCCGAAGGCCCCCGCTCCGAGCGTGGCAGCCATCCGGTCGAGCGCCGTCCCTTGCGCCAGTGGATGCTCAAGATTACCGCCTATGCGGATCGACTCCTGAAAGATCTCGACCAGCTCGATTGGCCTGAATCGTTGAAGGAAATGCAGCGCAATTGGATCGGCCGCAGCGAGGGCGCGGAGGTCCACTTCAAGGCGCTCAAGCCCGTGCCCTCCGGCAGCGGACAGGGCGACCATGTCGAAGTCTACGAGGATAAGCTCACCGTTTTCACCACCCGCCCGGACACGCTTTTCGGCGCGACCTATATGGTCCTTGCGCCGGAACACCCGATGGTGCCCGACCTGACCGCGCCCGATCAATTCTCGGCGGTGAAGGCTTATCGCGAATCGGTCGCCAACAAGACAGACCTGGAACGCACCGATCTCGCGAAGACTAAAACCGGCGTCTTCACCGGCTCGTTTGCGGTCAACCCGGTGAATGGAGAGAAGATCGAAATTTGGATCGCTGATTACGTCCTCAGCGGTTACGGCACGGGTGCGATCATGGCGGTGCCGGCTCACGACGAACGGGATCTCGAATTCGCCCAGACTTTTCAACTGCCGATCAAGCAGGTTGTCCTTCCGCCCGCCAATGCGGCCGTTGAAGCCTGCTTCTCGGGGCAGGGCACGGCCATCAACTCCGGTTTTCTGGATGGCCTGCCCACGGTCGAAGCCAAGGCGAAGATGATCGATTGGCTGGAGGAAAAAAGTCACGGCACACGTCGCGTCCAATACAAGCTTCGCGACTGGCTCTTTTCCCGGCAACGTTACTGGGGCGAACCGTTTCCCGTGACCTGGAAGGACGGCGAGCCTTCCATTCTTTCCGAGGAAGACCTTCCGCTGATGCTGCCCGAGCTCGATGATTATCAACCGAGCCCCGAGGGCAATGCGCCGCTGGCCAAGGCGAAGGCGTGGCTTCAACTTCCCGATGGCCGTGTGCGGGAGACCAATACCATGCCGCAATGGGCCGGTTCGTGTTGGTACTACCTGCGCTATTGCGATCCGAAAAACGCTGAGAAGCTGATCGATCCCGCCATCGAGAAATATTGGATGGGCGACAAGGGAGTCGATCTCTACGTCGGCGGCGCGGAGCACGCGGTCTTGCACCTGCTTTACGCGCGGTTTTGGCACAAGGTTCTCTTCGATATCGGCGTCGTTTCCACGCCCGAGCCCTTCCACAAGCTGGTCAATCAGGGGATCATCCTTGGCGAGGACAACCGCAAGATGTCCAAGTCATGGGGCAACGTGGTCAATCCCGATGACGTCGTCACCGAGTATGGGGCGGATACGCTACGGCTCTTTGAAATGTTCCTTGGTCCGCTCGAGCAGATGAAGCCCTGGTCCACCACGGGCGTGGAGGGCGTCTACCGCTTTCTCGGTCGCGTGTGGCGTCTGGTCATGGAGGAGAACCAGGAAGGCGCGTGGCTCTTTGCGCCCGCCAAGGTCACGGACGCTGCGCCGTCCGTGGAATTGCTGCGCAGCCTTCATGCCGCCATTCAGAAAGTCACCGACGATATCGAGAAGCTCCAATTCAATACCGCGATTTCCGCGTTGATGGTGCTGGTCAATGACCTTACCAAGGAACCCGTGCGTCCACGGGCCGTGATCGATTCACTGCTGCTCCTGCTCGCCCCCTTCGCGCCCCATATGGCGGAAGAACTTTGGCATCAGGTCGGACATGGAGACACGCTCGCCTATGAGCCCTGGCCTAAAGCCGATCCGCAGTACCTCGTCAAAAGCGAGATCGAGATGCCGGTGCAAATCAACGGCAAGCTTCGCGGTCTGATCAAGGTCCCGCCCGGTTCCAGCCAGGAAACGGTCACCACCGCGGCGAAGGAACTACCTGCTTTCGCGGAGTGGACCGCGGGCAAGACGATTCGCAAGGTTATCGTCGTCCCCGACAAGATGATCAATTTTGTGGTTGGCTAGGCGGATTCGTTTTCGTGAAGCATCAATTGAGACTGTAGGTCGTCTCAATTGGCAAACTTGGAGAAGGTTTTCCCTCTCGAAGAAAATACTTGTGGATTGTCTTAAATGAGACAATATTTATGATCAAATGAAAAAGAGCCTCCGCCTGCGCGAAACGAGCCCTCAATACATGATTAGCCGGGTTGAGGCGGGGCTTCCTTTTGGCGAGCTCGAGGCCCTGAGCCGGGCGTTCGATTTGTCTCTCGAGAAGCTTTCCTCCCTGCTCGGCATCGCCCGCGCCACGTTGCACCGGCGCAAAAAGGAAGGCCATCTGCATTCCCAGGAATCAGACCGGGTGGCCCGCTACGAAAGGCTGCTGGAACAGGCCACCGATGTCTTCGAAACTTCCGAGAAGGCCCTGGGCTGGCTTCGCACTCCCCAGCGCGGTTTGGGCGGGGCGGTCCCCCTCGAATACGCCCGCACGGAAGTCGGCGCCCGCGAAGTCGAAAAGCTGCTCGGACGCATCGCCTACGGGGTCTATTCCTAATGGTTTTGGTCTGGCGGCTCGTTCCGCACCGGCGGGCATCCGACCCCTGGTCGGGCGAGGGGGCGAGATTATTCGGCGGACGCTGGAACGACGTGGGTGTGCCGGTCCTCTACGCGAGCGAACACCGCTCCCTGGCGGCATTGGAAGTCCTGGTTCATTTGAATGGATTGGAGCCCGACGGCATTTATCGGCTCCTTTCCTACGAACTTGATGAAGCGATGATTGAGCATTTGCCCAAGGCCGAGCTTCCCGCCGATTGGCGCCACGAACCGCCTTCCTACGCCACCATGGCCCGAGGCTCCCGCTGGGCCAGGGAAGGGAAGTCGCTTGCTCTCGCCGTGCCCAGCACGGTCGTGCCGGAGGAACGGAATATTATTCTCAATCCCGACCACCCGGATCGGCGCAAGGTCAGGCTGGGCAAGCCGGTCGACTTCACTTTTGATCCGCGCCTTTTCGCTTCTCCGGCCTGATGGCGCGAAGGTTTAGACTTTTTGCGTGAGCCTTTCCTTTTCGAGCGCCTTGAGGAAGTTCTCCGCCTCGCCCTTGGCCATCCCGTGGCTGATTTTCGCACCCAGGCGCCGGGTCAGATATTCCTCGATCGTCAGCCATTCGCCCTCGTGCTCGATCATCTTCGACCAGGCGCAAATCTTGATCATGTCCTGATATTTCTCCATGCGATAAAGCAGCAGCGAGATCACGCTGAAGAAAAGAAAGCCGACCAAAAGAAGGAGCCCCGAAAGCATCAAATTCAATCCGGATTCATGCCGATAAATCGCTTCCCGGTCGGAGAGCACGCCCATCTCGACTTTCTCCATGTGGTGGAGCTGGAGGCGAATGGCGTTCATGGCGGCTTCCCCCGCGCCGCTTTGCACGATTTGCATCGCTGACGCATGGTCACCCCGCTGTTCGAGCTCGATCGTAGCGGCGAGCTCCTGAAGCTTTGTGTCCAGCAGCGGGTCCAACAAGTCGAGCGTGTGTTGCTGCTCGGAGTTATCGGCGGTGAGCCGACGGAGCATGTTGGCATCGCCACGCGTCGAAAGGATGGCTGCATGGTAAGGCGCCAGATAACTTTCCTTTTGGGTGAGAAGGTACCCGCGCTGCCCGGTCTCCGCCTCGATGATATCGGTGAAGTAAGCCTTCAGATCCCGCAGGACGATATAGCTGCGGTCCACGCCCTCGCGCGAGGCGCGAAACTCGAAGGAGGAACGCCATTGCAACAAGCCGATAAAAAACGCCAAGACCACGGGAACAGTCATCCCAATGATGATCAAATAACGCTTGGAGGCCTGGGTCGCGGGGGGATGAATCGTCGTGATTATTCGCCGGATACTAGCATAGTCGAGCCTCCTAGTCCAACTTCAGGCGACAAGAAGCGTCGGGCTCGACCGCTTTGACGGTCCGAGATGGATGCAAAATGCACAATCCGCATTAAAGTTGAAACTGATGTCAAAAGTCTGATTTTTCTAGGCATCTGAGGTCTAAAGACTTGCGTACAATCGAGATGACTTGGTATGATTTAAGCACTAGATTTAAACATCATGAAGACACTCACTTCGTTTATCGCGGTACTGGCGCTTTCCATGGGATACGTCGCGGCTCAGGATATGTCGGGTGTTGCGACGCGAAGCTCGTCCGCCACCTCTTCGCCCTCGACCGCCCATGACGTGACCGGGTTTATCGCCCCCAACACGCCAGAGCCTGGGCTCAGCACCCAGTCGATGAAGTCCCCTCCTAATCCGCACGTGGTCCTGAAACCCAAACTGGGTGGCGTCTTTGTCGATGGCGTCAAATATGGCACGGTCATGATTTCGCCGACCGCCCCCGCGGAGTACGGCATGGGTGAGAAGTATCTCTCCGCACCCTCGCAATCGTACGACGTCCAGCACGAAACCGGACAGGCCGCGCATCGCGACGCAGGCGGCATCAAGTTGTTCTCCCTCGAGTTCTAAGAGAGGTTGAGAAAAGGCGTGTAAGAAAAGCTTGCACGCCTCATGGATTCCGGCATGATTAGCGGCTCGCTAAATTAAAGGAGCTATTCATGTTTGCCGTTATCCGTACAGGTGGAAAGCAGTATAAAGTAACCGAGGGTGAAACCCTCGATATCGAATTGGTTGATTTTCCCGCCGAAGGCGAGAAGAAGCTTACCATTTCGGACGTTCTCCTCGTCGGCAACGGCGATAAATTTTCGGTTGGTAACCCGCTTCTCAGCGGCGCCACGGTGGGCATCGAGCTCGTCGAGGAAGTGAAGGCCAAGAAGGTCATCGCTTACAAGTTCCAGCGTCGCGAAGGTTATCACCGCACGGTCGGGCATCGGCAGAAACTGAGCCGCGTGAAGATCACCAGCATCTCCCTCTAATAACGAAAGACGACTATGGCGCATAAAAAAGGTCAAGGCAGCGTACGCAACGGACGCGATAGCATCAGCAAACGTCTCGGCGTGAAAAAATACGGCAGCGAAGCCGTCATTGCGGGCAACATTCTCGTTCGCCAGCGCGGCACCCGTTTCCGCCCCGGCGCGAACGTCGGTATCGGACGCGATCACACGCTTTTCGCCCTCACAGCCGGCGTGGTCAAGTTCGACCGCACCAATCGCCGCGTGCATGTTCTCGAAGCGGTTGCCGCCTAAGCAACCCTTTTCCCAGGGAGGCGCGGGAGCTCTTCGCTCCCGGCCTGATTAATTTATGTTTGTCGACCGCGTCCGCATCGTCGCACGAGCGGGCAACGGTGGCCCCGGTGCCTGTAGTTTTCTTCGTGAAAAGAACATGCCCGATGGCGGCCCCGATGGTGGCAACGGTGGTCGCGGGGGCAGCGTCGTCATTGTCGTCGATCCCCACGTCAACAACCTGATCCGTTACCGTTACTCGCCGCACCAGTTCGCCAAAAATGGCCAGAACGGGGGCAAGAAGCAGATGTCCGGACGATCCGGCGAGGATTGCATCATCAGCGTCCCGCCCGGCACGGTGGTAAGCCGTCTCCCGGATGCCCTCATTCGTCCTTTGGTCGAGGAAGGCCAGCGCGCGCCCGACGATGCGGTCAGCGTACCCGAAGATCCCAATTTGCTGGAACGCGTCGCGGATCTGGTTAAGGCGGGCGAGAAGTTCGTCCTTTGCTCCGGAGGCCGGGGTGGGCGCGGCAATATGAATTTCAAGTCCTCGGTCAATCAGGCGCCCCGCCGTTATGAAAATGGCGAAGAGGGTGAGCGAGGACAGTTCCAGCTCGAACTCAAATCGATTGCGGATGCGGGCTTGGTCGGTTATCCGAATGCGGGCAAATCGACGCTGCTTTCGCGCCTCTCCGCCGCGCATCCCAAGATCGCGCCTTATCCTTTCACAACCCTGGAGCCGATGATTGGCGTGATCGAATATCCCGATTTCAAGCGCGTGACCGTCGCCGATATTCCCGGCTTGATCGAGGGCGCGCATGAAGGCATCGGCCTGGGCCATGAATTCCTGCGGCACGTCGAACGCTGCCGCGTCCTGCTCTTCGTCATCGACATGGCTGGCAGCGAAGGCCGCGATCCCCGCGACGATTTCGCTCAGCTCCGCACCGAGGTCAGTCTCTACCAGAAAGAACTCGGCGAGCGTCCCTACTTCATCATCGCCAATAAAATGGATCTTCCCGAAGCGGCGGAAAACCTGAAGAAATTCGAGCGCAAGGTGCGCCGTAAGGCGTTGCCTATTTCCGGCGACAACCTTGAGGGTATCGAGGAGCTTAAAGCGCTCCTCAAAAAAGAGCTGGCCGACGGATAATCAGTTACTGCGGAGGAGAGTTGGTCGAAGCCGCCGGAGTTTCCGGAGCAGGAACCGGTGCGGCATTCGTATCAGCCGGTGCCGTGGGCGGGGAAGGTGGCGCGTTGGTATCCGGCGCGGCGTTTGTGGTCGCCTCAGGCGCAGGCGCAGGCGCGGGAGCAACTTCCGGCAAAGGGAACTTCACATCGGGAGGCAGAAGGACTGTATCGATCTCGTGGATCAAGCCGTTTTCGCAACGAATATCGGCGTGAAGGATCTTCGCCTTCATCACGTACTGCGTGCCCGATTTGCTGGCGTGGACGGGTAGGGGATGTCCTTCGCAGGAGAGCACGGTCTTCAGCGGAAGGAGATCCTTGGCCGTAAGCCTTTTTCCATTCACCACGTGAAGCAGCAGGATGCGTTGAAGCACTTCTTTATTTTCCGGCCGGAGGAGGGCTTCCAGCGTGCCGGGAGGCAGCTTTGAAAAAGCGGAATTGGTCGGCGCAAAAAGCGTGAAAGGACCTCGGCTGCTCAGAAAGGTTCCCATGTCGGAGCCTTGGACGATCTGGGCAAATTTAGTCAGGATACGATTCGCCGCCACGGAATCATTCAGGTCGAGAATTTTGGCCGCCTTGGCCTGGGCCGAAGGGTTGAGAAGACCCCACCCCACGGCCAGCAAAATCAGCGCACAGATTCGGACGCGGGAAAAAAAGATGCCTCTCATCGTCCGCATACTAAAGCTTTCCAGCTAAATAGGCGAGGGCGGCCTGATTCGCTTTAAATCTCCATTCCGCGACTCCCCGCCTCGCTCCAGCGGAATCGTCCGGATCTATTCGGTCTCCGGGCCCTTCAATTTTTCCCGGGCTTTTCCTACGAGAAAATTGCAGGCCTCGGGACAGAGCAAGGGAATCTCGCCGCCGCTGCTTTTCACCGACTGCCCGGCGGGAGACCAGAGTCGCCGCTTCAGGCAACCGGGCTCGCAGTTCGTCGCGACTAACTCGGCCAGCGCGTTCTCATCCATTTCCCGCACGATCCGGAAGCGGCCCGTTTGTCGTTCTGCGGTCTCCCGCCAGGGCGTCAGGGGCAATCGGCCTTCTTTCCAAAGCAGCCAGTTCGCGAGTTCGGCGGGATACAAATAATCGAGCGCGGCATGAAGGCCGGCCCAATCGGTGGCGCGATACAACCAGCCACGCTGCAAATTCGGCGCGGCGCGGAGAGGCCGAAAATCGCCCGCCGAGTCAAGCCGGATCCATTGGCGCAACTCCTCCAGGGAACGCAAAGACTGAAGGGCATCCGGTCCTTCGTCCGCATCATCCTGATGCCGTAATTCGAATCCGGGACGAAGGATTACCTGTCCGATTTTACCCGGTAACGGGCCACACTTCAGAAATTGTTCCAGCTCAACTTCGATGGTCGCGGGGGAGGTTTCCGCCGCTGGCGAAATTTCCCCAGCCGATTTCGCGGCCTGCTCCACCTGCGCGAGGATCACATCGGCGATAAACGCATCCGTGCCGATGGCGGTGGCATACCAAAGCCGCCGGCCGATCTCGTGATGGGGATTCTGGAAACTCTTTTCCCTCATATTGTGCGTCAACCCGAGCAGCACGGGAATGTCCTCGAAGGAGTGCAGGCCGTCGGAAATGAAAAAGGGCACCACGATCACGTCCGGGCAGGGTGTCAACGTCCGCCAATCTTTCACGAACGGCGTCTGCTCCATCAGCACCGGCTGGCAATCGGCGTAGAGACCGCGCCGTCGAATTTCCGCCGCCTGTTCATGGATGATCTTGGTCGAGTTATCGTTGAACGACGTTCCGTGGCCGCAGATGAAAAGGCACGCTGTCCGCGCGGGAGCCGGGATCGTCTCGCCCGATTTCTCGACCACGCCTTGCGCCCGTTGCAATAGCGCTTCTGTCATGGCGGGATGCAGCCCGACCGGATCGCAGTAAATGATTTCCTGGTCGCCGACTTGCGTGATGGCGCCAGTCAATCCCAATTCCCTCGGGATGACCTGTTCGGTAAAGTAGCCGGAACTGATGAAATTCGGCACAGCATAAACTCGTCGCCGACGCGTCTGGCGAAGGGCCTGCCGGAAATTGGGCTCCTCCTTCCAGAAGGCGACATGGACCTCGGCGAAGAGACCGCGACGGCGGATCTCCTCGGCGTGCTGGTAGGTCGGCGCGCTTGAATCGGCATTCAGCGTGGACCCATGGCCCAGAAGAAGCAGGGCGGCATCGTGAACCGGCATGGCTGAATCCTAAGTCGCGCGGAGCGATAAAGCAAAACGGGTCGCGCTCATGAGCGGGAGCGTCGGCTCTCCCATTTCTCGAAGGCCAGGCTGCTGAGAAAACGCGGTTGGGAGATGACGACCTTGGTGGTTTGGCGAAGGAACGGAATCAACTCGAGCGAGCGTCGGTGAAAGCTCACGCGTCCGGCACGGATGCCGCGGAACAACGATTCCGTGGTCAATTCATCCGCCTCGACCGTGCTGGCGTTCTTGCCAATGGCCTCGAGGGTGTGCGCATCCGAACAGGCCACCAGGGTCTTCCCATGCGCATGGGCCCAGCGGGCCGCGTGCAGATTCGGGTTCAGCCGGCTCGGAATCCAATTGAGGTGGAGGATACACCACTCGACCGCGTCAATGCAGTCCTCATTGCCCAGAAGCCGCTTCCCCAGGCAGGTGGGGTGCGGATAAAAGGGATGCGGGGCCATGATCAGCACCTCCGGCTTGCGGCGCCGCAGGGCGCGGATCTCGTCCCAGGTCGTCGCGGCGGGCAGGTCATTTTCCGTCACGTTGAGCACGACGACATGCCGGCGATCGATCTCCGCCTCCATGCCCGGAATCAGGAGTATATTGCGCTCGCGGGCATAGGCCACCGCCTCGGGATGCACGCACGCCTTGCGGTGCCAGGTTACGGCGATCGCATCCAGGCCCACCTTCTTCGCCTGGTCGATGTGCTCAAAAATATCGTGGCGTAGGTAGGCATCCACGGGATCGCCCTGGCAATGGCTATGCAATTCAACGCGGTAAGACGGCACGGTAAGCAAGTATGCCCCGCCTTCCGCCCGAAGCAAGATGACGAGGTCATCCGGGCATCGCTTTTTGATCGAAGTAAATTCCTTTACGCTTAAGGGAAACTTGTTACAGTGCCCCTCCTCAGAAGAAGCTTCCGCTTCTTTTTCAGGGCCCTTAGCTCAGCGGATTAGAGCGCCTGACTACGGATCAGGAGGCCATAGGTTCAAATCCTATAGGGCCCACTTTTGGTTTTGAGAGGCAAAGTTGACCTCTGATTTTTTAAAACGCGGTTTGCATTACTCCTGCATTACACTTTTCCGGTTTTGGTCGGGGGCGATTTCTTAGAGGTAGCTGCCTGCCGCACGGTGATTTGACACCTTCAAATTTAGCGCAAAAATCTTTCTAGTTCTTTGACAGGCTAGGTCGGAACCTCCCACTCAATCCGGGCCAGTTTTAGGGGCCCGGATCATGGTATTCAGGCGCCTTAATTGTTGTCGTCGTCGCTATGCGTCTTGGTCTTCGTCTTGGTCGTCGTAGTCGTATTCTGATCCGGTGCCGGAGTAGGTGCTACGACGATCGTCGCCGGCTCAGACGAGGATGAAGTCGTCGTGCTCTTGGTTTTGGTGGTGGAATCGTCGTCTGCCCATGCCGCAGTCGAGGCAGCAAGGATAGCACACAACGCCAAAGTCTGAACGTAGGTCGTTTTCATACCTGCAGTCTAAGCGATGTTAGTGGTTATTCGCTATGGGGTCTTAACCCTATGATTATTACTTCAGTTGCACGTTGTCTCCGCACAAAAAAACGGCAGGCCGCAATACCGACAGGAGGCATCACCGGGTCACCGCTGACAACAATCTTCCCGAGTTGCTTTTAAGGGGCGTGTGATTATCCGTAAAGGTTTACGCAGCCGCCGAACGAAATCAGCCTACTTGGAATCGGGACGCAGTCCCAATTCTGTCTCGAGTACTTTTTTCAAAGCCGGCAAATCGGCTTCGATGTGATCGTCGTGGCCGCCGTGATGCAGGACGTAGTGATAACTTTGGCCCAATCCTTGCGCCATGGTGTGAAAATAATTATCGGGAACCTGGTTCGGATGCAGGACCACCACCGGAATTTTTCCGCAATAGACGAGCAGATTAAATCCGGCGCCACTGGGCCCCACGAGAATCTCCGCTTGATGGAAAAGCTCCACCTGCTCGCGGAATGAAAGCTTATCCAACTCGATCTTTTGAAAGCCATAGGGTTGGAGAAGGGCCATGACCGCATCCTCGTTAAGAACACTGCGAAATCGAGTGCCCCTCCGGCTGATGTAAAGGCGAAGCTTCGGCGCAGGAGTCGCCGATAGTTGAAAACGCCTGAAAACCGGCAGACGGATCGAGTCGTAATATTCAACGGGAAGGAAACCGTTGTAGAATCCGGAAACAAGCGAGGGCATCAGGAAAGTTTCGAGCCGAAGCCATTCTTTTGAGGAGTGGTACTCCACCCGAAAGTTTGCGGGCAGGAGACAATCCAGACTCTCGCGGTGCACGGGACCCATGGTATCCGGCATGATTAAAGTGACCCGGGCCCTCGGCTCGTACTGGGCCAGGGAGTGGATCTTCGACAGGCAGTCGATGGTCCAATGATAATGATTGCCCGCGGCGAGATAATTGATGGACGAATATAAGCCAGAGAGTCTCTTGACAATGCCCATGCGAACGGCGAACGGCTTTTTATAGGCATCGTTTTTGAAAAGAAAGCGCCGGGACTCGATATCGTAAATCACTTCAAGATCGCGAGTGCAAACGATTCCTTTATCGACATAGAGATAGGCCTCGGGAATCTCGCAGACAAGAATGTCGGGCCGATCGAACCAACCCTCCCTGTACAATCTTGCGCGCGAGACGAACGAATCGCTCTCGGGAAACGCAAAGGTCACTCTTTGCGCAGGGACGAGGACGCGGGCGTTGCGTGCGTTTTTTCCGTCCCGAACGGCATCCTCCAACGAGATGAAATCGAGGAAGTAGAAGTGTCTTCGTACGGGCCCTGCCAACCACTCGATCCTGGCCAGGGGGGCGATTAACTTCTTGATCACGCGCTTGGCGAAATCGAATAGATCGGCGACGACGCTCATGATGAATGGTTCAAGTCACCGCCCCTTTTCTTGAAGTAGGATTGAATTCCAATGACTTATTTGTCGCACGGGAACAGTCTCACGTTTTAAACATACTCCCATGGTGCATTCTCTTTGAGCAAAGCCAACACGCCTTTGGTAATATTCAAGTCCGAGTAAAACTCCAAGGTCCTGTGCAAAGTAGGTGCCGCTTCGGCCGTCAGCCCTTCTGGCTTTGCTCGTACCACGGACGGGACCTCATGCACAAGCGGCATACGGAGAGCATAACCGGTACTTCGACCAGAACGCCGACGACCGTGGCCAGGGCAGCCGGACTCGTGGGACCAAAGAGTGTTATGGCGACGGCGACGGCCAGTTCGAAGAAGTTACTGGCGCCGATGAGCGAACCGGGAGTGGCGATATTGTGAGGCACCCGGAAAAGGCGCATTAACCCGTAGGTCAATCCCGAGTTAAAATAGACCTGGATGAGAATGGGCACGGCCAGAAGCAGAACGATGCTCCACCTCGAGAGGATGTTTTCCGCCTGGAATGCGAAGATGAGCACCAACATGGCCAGCAAGGCGAAGATGGTCACGGGACGAAACTTGGGCAGGAACCGCGCGTCAAACCATATCAACCCCTTGGCCTTGATGAGTACGACCCGGCTCAACGCGCCCGTTGCCAGAGGAATGACAATGAAGACGATCACTGAGACGAACAGGACGTTGCCGGGGATATGGACTCCGCTGACTCCGACGAGCAGCATGACGATGGGGGCGAAGGCGAAGACCATGATCAGATCGTTGATCGCCACCTGCGCCAACGTGTAGGGACCATCGCCATCCGTCAGGTAGCTCCAGACAAACACCATGGCGGTGCAAGGCGCCGCGGCCAGGATGATCAGCCCAGCTATGTAGTTTTTAGCGGTCGCCGGCTCGATCCACCCGAGCCATGACGAAAAGATGACCTGGATAAAGACCCAGCCGAGGAAGGCCATGCTGAACGGCTTCACCAGCCAATTGATCACCAGCGTGATGATGAGCCCCTTGGGTTTTCGGGCGACGTCTTTAAGGCCGCCGAAATCGATCTTGAGCATCATGGGATAAATCATCAGCCAGATCAAAACGGCAATCGCCACGTTCACCTGGGAACCTTGTCCAAACTGCCATTGGCTCACGCGATGGGTGAGATCGGGGAAGACTTTCCCCAGCACGATGCCGGCTACCATGCAAACCAGCACCCAGATGGAAAGGTACCGCTCAAAGAAATCGAGTTGCTTTTCCGAGGGCTCAACTTGTGTTCGCGCAGTCATCCGACCGTCCCTTCGCGGTAACCGGCGGCGTAGGCTTCGAAAACCAGTTTGATTTGATCGCGGACCGTGCGGAAGATCGCCAGGACTTCCTCGTCCGTGCCTTTGGCGTGGGCGGGATCCTCAAAGCCCCAATGATACCGGTTCACCTGGCCTGGAAACATCGGGCAAGCCTGGTCGGCGTTTCCGCAGACCGTTATGACGGTGTTGATCTTTTTATCGAGGAATTCCGACATGTGCTTCGAGGTGTGCTGGGAAATATCGATGCCGATCTCTTTCATCACCTGGATCGCCTGGGGGTGAACATATCCCGCCGGCTTGGAGCCTGCGCTATGAACCTCGAACAGGTCTCCGGCGGCATGCCGAAGGACGCCTTCGGCGAGATGGCTGCGACAGGAGTTGCCCGTGCACAGAATGAGGACGTGAGGTTTCGCGGTTGGGGTCATAGAGGGAGTAATCAGCAGCAGCCTGATTTCGTCACGCTCGCGGTTTCGGGTGCCTCGTCCGAACCGCAGCAGTCGCTCTCTTCCGTGCAGCACGCACCGCCTTCAAGGCCACAGCTTTCTTTGGCAAGGCAATCGGTGTGTTTGTTCGTTAACCGAAAGACGATCGAATCGCCCTCAACTTCCGCATCGGAAATGGAAAACTGCGAGATGACCGGTGCTTCGTATTCCAGTTCCATCGGCAGATCATCGGCGGGAAGAATCTTGGCCGCCATTTTCAGGATCGTCGCGAGCTTGCCCGCGGTGAGGCGATGGTCCTCATCGTTCGCCGCCACCCAGGCTTGCAGGACACAGGCGGAGGCAGAGCGAGTGGTGCCACCGCAGTCGATAAAGTCCTTTTTCACATGGCCGACTTCCGTGATGTGGTAGCTGGCCGGGATCTTCTTTCCGTTCGGCAGAACGAAGGTCATGAGTTTGTCGGGATGGGCGGATACGATTTTGGTGAATTCAGCGATGTTCATAAAGAGAGGGGGTGACGAGTTTGAATTGGGAATTCTGACCGGCGGGAAGGCCTGAGCCGATAAGGAGGCCGGTTTCCATCTTCAACCAATATTCTATTTGACGTATATTGTCAAATAACTATATTCGTGAAGATGAAACTTGTTCGGATTTACCAGTGCCTTTGCGATGAGACACGCCTGCGAATTCTGAATCTTCTGGCTCAGCGGCCTCTCTGCGTCTGCCATATCCAGGAAGTCCTGGCCCGATCCCAGGTGCAGGTGTCCCAGCATCTCTCCCGCTTGAAGAAGGACGGTTTGGTCGAGGCCAACCGGCATCAGAATTGGATGATCTATTCCCTTCCCAAGAAAGTCCCGCAGGCTTTGGAAGCCCATTTGCGATGCCTTCAGGATTGCATCCAGACCGAGCCTGTTTTCAAGAGTGACCTTCAGGCCCTGAAAAAGATGAAGGCCGATTGCGATTGGATCGACGAGGTTGTTTCGCCGAAGAACTCGACGGCACAGGTCTAACCGAATTGTTGTCACGTCCTGGCGAGGACGCTTACGAACACGGGACGAGGGCAAAAAAAATGCCCCTCCAGACAAATTCTGGAGGGGCATTAAGCGAAAAATACTTTAGAACTTCCAGCCGAGATCGACCTGCAGCCGCTGCAGGGACTTTTCTCCGACGAGATTCAGGGTCGAGGCTGTCTGGGCATTCGGGGTGGCTGCGCCGCCGCCGAGGCTCTGGTACAGGTTCTTCTTATAATCCCACGTATCGTAGAAGGTCGTGGTGAGGGTCAGGAAGTCGGTGAAGTTATACGCACCGGCGATCTTGAATCCTTCCTGATTGGCGTAGGAATCGGCATAGTCGGTTCCGTTGATGTTCTGGTCAACGGCTCCCAAGCCAACCTGGCGGAATTCGCCGAGGATGGACCAGTCACCCTTCTTCTTGTTCGCACCGACTTGCAGACCGACCGCCCAGGCGATGTCGTCATTCAGGTTGCGATTTTGTGAGGCTGCAGCGGCGCTGACGCCGGTGCCGAAGCCGCTCACAAAGTCACTGGTCTGCAGGTAGACGTCCTGGATGCGCTGCTTGCCTTCCACGTTATACTCGAAGTCCCAGTAAGGACGGAACGGGATGCCCGCGACAGTGAAGTTGAATTCACCCGGCGCGGAGATGATGGCCAGGTCGTCCGCTTCACGAGGGCTATAGAACACCGGATCGACCGCGCTGTTCGCCGTGGCGAAGTAGGTGCCGGGAGTGCCCACCGTCGTACCGGAGATGGTGCTGCTGGTGTTCGTGCCGACGCCGCCGTCGAAGTTGGTGTTGCCGCCTCCCGTGTAGAAGGTGAAGCCGGGCGCGATCTTGAAGATCAGGTCCTTGTTGATCTTCCATGTGATCGGAATCTGGTTTCCGATGATCATGGTGTCGTTGTTATTCAGGCCCGCGGCCGTGGTGCTTTCGTTGCTGTCGATGTAGATGTACTGGACGGCATTCAGGCCCACGGTGAGGAACGAATCCGAGGCGGCCGACTTCTCAGCCACGTGCTTCACGTCCTTCGGGTCGGTGCTGACGGTGACGTCGTTGCCGCCATCGAGAGGAATGTTGAAGCTGAGGAGCTCCGCGCCGCCTTCGGGATTCAGGTCAAACGAGTAGACCATGTCCGTGGTGGTGTACCAGGGATTGGCAAACTTTCCGGCGATCGCCGTCAGCCAGTCAACCGGTTGATATTGGAGATAGATCTTCCCCACGTTGATGCTCGATTTGGTGAAGGTCGCGCCCATGGTCTGGTTCGCGGAATCATCCGTCGTGCCCGATTCCAGCTCAAAGCCGGCTTTCAGGTTGTCGGAGTAGTAGTAGTCGGCCCCGAAGCGGAGGCGATACCGTTCCCGGTCATAAAGCGTGTTTGCCGCATAATGGTTATGCTGGTCGATGTTCTCGTAACGCAGACGGCCATCGCCATAGAATACGAGCTTCTGGATGCCCTTGGTCTGAAGCTGAATGCGGCTGCTGGCCGGCGCCTTGTCTTCTTCCTGTTTTTCCTCGGCCCGGGCCTGATCGGCTTCGGATTGGGAAACGAGGCCTTTTCTCACCATAAGGTCCAGGACTGGATCTTCATGGGATTGCGCGCGGATGATTCCTGTGCTCAACAGGCCGAGCGCAAGAACGGACAATATCTTGGGTAGGTTCATAATTCTCTCTTAATTGGTTAATGCGGATTCTTTCCTCTTGAATGAATGAGGGAACAGATTATGGGAAGATTGTATAGTTTGTCCAGTGTTTTAGTATAGTTTTGAGGGCCGCATTAACTTTATGGTCTCGTTATCGTAACGAGCTGTATATTAGTTAGATGGAACGATCTAACGGCACGAAATCAGGCTCGATTTCGTGATGGGCTCGCGAAAAAACGCGTCTGACCTTGCCGCAAAAATTGGCGGCAAAGTCAGGAGGAAAGCTGGCTTGGAAGGGAGTCTATTTCCCGCAACGCCTCAATCGGCGTGGAAGGGATTGTCGTTGGACTGGTAATATTCCGGGCCCACAAGTGGCTGGCTGGAAGCAGGAAGCCTCACGCGGACGGGCGGAAGAGAACCTGCGTCATTGCGGGTAGAGGCCGTATCTGTCGCGCAACCATTGATCGCGGAACAGAAGATCACCAGGCCGGCAAATCCCAACACCGGCCAGAATTTGGTTCCGGAGCGGGTCGTACGCGTGGCGGCGCCAGCGTTGCTGGAACCGGAAGAGAGTGCTTTGTTCATGTCTCAACCGTATTCCCTCCACATGAGCGCACCGTGAGACGTACATTAAAATCTGATGAAGATGCCTGCGGCGAAGATGAAGAAGTTTTAATGTAGCCTGCGTCCAATCTTCATATTGGTCCGGTACCTTGGTCCTGTATGCGCATCCTCCTCGTCGAAGATGAAGAGAAGGTGGCCCGCTTTATCGAGCGCGGCCTCAAGGCGGAGCTTTACACCGTCGATGTGGCGACCGATGGCCGGACGGCGCTCGATTATCTCGGCTATGGCACCTATGACGTGGTCATTTTGGACCTCAATCTTCCCGATATGTCGGGCAACCAGGTGCTGCGACATCTCCGCAAAAGCGGCCTGCCGGTCCCGGTCCTGATCCTGACGGCGCGCGACAGCATTCCCGAGAAGGTGGAAAGCTTCGACCAAGGCGCGGACGATTACCTGACCAAGCCATTTTCCTTCACTGAGCTGTTGCTGCGGGTCAAGGCGCTCTCGCGGCGCGGTCAGGCTGCTCCGCGCACCGACGTCCTGCGCATTGCCGATCTCGTGCTCGATCGCTCCGCCCATCAGGTCCGGCGCAACAGCCAGGTCGTCGAGCTCACCTCGAAGGAATTCGCGCTGTTGGAATACTTCATGGTCAATGCCGGGCGGGTCCTTTCCCGCACGATGATCGTGGAGAATGTCTGGGACCAGAGCTTCGAAGGGTTGACCAACATCGTCGATGTTTATGTCCGGCAATTGCGCAAGAAAGTGGACGAGGGCCACAGTGTCAAGCTGCTGCGTACCGTTCGCGGAGTCGGTTACAGCATCACGGAAGAGGGCGCATGAGCAGGAGCCATCCCAAGTCCATCCGGTTGAAATTGATCAGCCTTTATGTGGGGCTTTTGAGTGTCATTTTCGTTTGCTTCGGCGCCTATATCTATTGGGGCTTTCAGCAGTTTCTCGTCCACGCCCTGGAGCAGTCGCTCACCCGTCGCGCCCACCAGATCGCCTCGACAATCCTGGAGGAATTGCCCAGCCGGGGGGATGCCTACGTGGCGGGCGAGATTCAGGCGCGTTTCGCACCCGAGCTGAACGAGCGGGTGATCCGTATTTCGGATGCGAGCCAGCATGTCGTCTATGCTTCGCGGAACGCAGATTTGCTTTCATCTTTTCTGGTGGGACCTGTGCCCGCCGGAATGACCGAGGGCAAGGCCGTTTCCCGCCGGGAATTTCCCGATCGCGGCTTCCCGTTGCGCGTCATCGCCCTGGGCCGCCGCCTCAGTAATGGCAACGCTTACACCGTCGAAGTGGGTGCCCCTGAAGATGAGATTGCCATGTCGTTGCGGGGACTGCTGATCATGCTGGCCATCGGATTCCCGGTTCTCATTATCCTTGCGATTTTGGGTGGTTATTCGCTCCTTGGCCGCGCGCTGAGTCCGGTCAACGAAATCGTCAACGCGGCGGAGCGGATCACCTTCAAAAACCTGAGCCAGCGCCTGCCGGTGCCGCCCACGGGCGACGAGTTCGAGCGCATTTCCGAGGCGTTGAACCGCATGATTCAGCGCCTGGAGGAGGCGTTTCAAATCGCGAACCGCTTTTCGGCCGATGCTTCCCACGAATTGCGCACGCCACTGACGATTATTCGCGGCGAGTTGGAGGCCTTGGCGGGCAGTCCTTCCCTGCCGGATCAATCGAAGGAGCGCGTGGCCGACATGCTGGAGGAGGTGGAACGGCTCGGACGCATCGTGGAGGGACTTCTGCTGGTTTCCCGCCTTGAAGCCGGCGAGACGCAGATGAAATTCGAGCCGGTCAACCTGGGCGAATTGACCGACTCCATCGCAGACCAAATGGAACTGATGGGCGAAGACAAGCTGCTCACGCTGACGCGGGAAATCAAGGCCGGGGTGATCGTGGAGGGCGACTCGGCGCGCCTGCGGCAGGTGGTCGTCAATCTGCTCGATAACGCCATCAAGTACACACCCGAGGGCGGGACCGTCCGGCTCCGGGTGAAGGTGGAGGAGAATCACGGCGTGCTCGAAGTCAGCGACACGGGGATCGGCATCACGCCCGAGGCTCTGCCGCATGTTTTCAACCGCTTCTTTCGTTCGGAGGAAGCCAAGGCGGGCCGCTTGCCGGGGACGGGCCTGGGGCTCTCCATCGTCCAATCCATCACCGAGGCGCTCGGTGGTTCCGTGCGCGCGGAAAGCCGGCATGGGCTGGGAACGCTGGTCCGCGTGCAACTCCCGCTGATCCAGCAGAAGAAAAACGTATGAAGACCCTTTCCATTCAACTCGCCCGAAAATGGCTGCTCGTTCCAGCCGGGATGCTGGTGCTTCTCGGCGTGGCGGCTTGCAGTCGGTCCACCACGAACGCCGCCGGGTCGGCCACTCACACCGAGGCGGTGGGCGACGTCCCTACGGTCGCCGTCACGCGGGTCGTGCGCGAGGACCTCTCGAAAAGCGTCGATCTCACCGCCGAATTCCTGCCGTGGCAGGACGTCGAGATTCACGCCAAAGTCGCCGGCTATGTGAAGCAAATCAATGTGGATGTCGGCGATCACGCCAAGACGGGCGATGTGCTGGCCACGTTGGAAATTCCCGAAATTCAGGACGAACAAAAGCAGGCGGATGCGGCGGTGCTCACCGCCCGCGAGGAAGTCAACAGCATGCAGGCCGCCGCCGATGAAAGCGCGTTGCTCGCCGGTCGCCTCTCGGCGGCGGGGAAGGAAACCAAAGGCCTCGTCGCCCAGCAGGACATCGATAACGCCAACGCCAGGACCCGCGCCGATGAGGCCAATCTCGCCGCCGCGCGGCAGAAGGTCGTCGAGGCGCAGGCCCATGCCGATCACCTTCGCGACCTGGTGGCCTATTCGAAGATCACCGCTCCCTTCGACGGCGTGGTGACGCGGCGTTATGCCGACACCGGCGCGCTGGTGCAGGCGGGGACGGTCCAGGCCGGAACGTCGGCCAATTCCAATTCGATGCCGCTGGTCAGCTTCGCCGAACTGAAGCGATTGCGGCTTGAGTTTCCGGTGCCGGAATCCGATGTCTCCAACGTGCAGGTGGGCGATTCCGTGGAGGTCGATGTCGCGTCGCTGCATAAGACTTTCACGGGCAAAGTTTCCCGCTTTGCGCAGAAGGTGGACACCGCGACCCGCACCATGTTGACCGAAGTGGATGTGGATAATCCCGCCTATGTCTTCACGCCCGGCATGTATGCCACGGTGCGGCTCAGTCTCGCCCGGGAAAAGGATGTGCTGACCGTGCCGATTCAAAGCCTCAACTCTGGCGACAAATCCACGGTGATGGTCGTGAAGGACAATAAAATCGAGCAGCGCGACGTCACCGTCGGCCTCGAAACGCCGGAGCGGGCCGAGATCCTCGATGGCCTGGAGGAAGGCGACCTCGTCGTGGTGGGAAGCCGCAGTTCCTATCAACCCGGTGAATCCGCGAGCCCCAAATTGGTCGACAACTAACAACTATGGACGCGCCCTCTTCTTTTCAAACGCCACTGCATCCCCGTTTGAACGACGATGAATTTCGCGAGCTCGCCTCGCTCGATTCGTGCTCCGTCGCCAACGCGATCGAGCGTTTCAACCTCCAGTTGCGCAACGAGGGGTTCACCGAAGGCGCGTTGACCTGCCGTTTTCCGCAACTGCCACCGATGCTCGGTTATGCCTTCACGCTGCAGGTGCGCTCCTCCGCGCCGCCGACGAAGGGGCGCCTCTTTTTCGAGAACACGCTCTGGTGGGACGCGCTTCTCGCCATTCCCGCGCCGCGCATTCTCGTCATCCAGGACATGGACCGCCTGCCGGGGGCGGGCGCGTTGATCGGGGATGTCCACGCCGAGATCCTGCAGAAGCTGGGCTGCGTGGGATTGATGACCAATGGTGCGGTGCGTGATCTGCCAAGAGTCGAGCCTTTGAAATTCCAGATGTACTCCGCCACGCTGAGCGTTTCGCATAGCTACAGCCATATCGTTCATATCGGCACCCAGGTGCAGATCGGCGGGCTGGAAATCCATGCGGGCGACTTGCTGCACGGCGACTGCCATGGAGTCGTGCGCGTGCCGAGCGAGTTGGCCGGACGCATTCCCAAGACGGCCCGGGCCCTGCGCGAAAAGGAGCTGATCATTTCCTCCTACTGCGAGTCGCCCGATTTTTCCATCGAGGGGCTTCGTCTTCTACTCAACAGCTAACCGCTGGTTCCGCGCATGCCCCGCTTCGCCATTCTCTATCCCTACTTCATCATCGTGCTTTGCCTGATGATTTGCGTGGTCGGCGTATCAAGTATCGTGCAGATGCCGGTCGACCTTTTCCCGGCAATCCGCATTCCCGTGGTTGTCGTCGCGACCTTCTATAACGGCATGCCGCCTGAGCAAATCGAGAACGATATCACGGGCCGCTTCGAGCGATTTTTCACGCTGGGCAGCGGCATCGAACATATCGAATCGCGCTCCCTGACCGGTGTCAGCCTGATCAAGGTCTACTTCCAGCCCGGCACGAACGCCGACTCCGCCGTGACGACGATTTCCAATCTCGCCATGGCCGATCTGGGCCGCCTCCCGCCGGGCACGCTGCCGCCGGTTGTTTTGAAGTCGGATGCCTCGAGCCTGCCGGTCTGCCTCGTCACGCTCAAGGGCGCTGGTTTGACCGAAACGCAGTTGCGCGACCTGGGCCAGTTCGCTGTGCGTAACCAGATTGCCAGCGTGCCTGGCGCCTCGGTGCCGCAGCCTTTCGGCGGGAAATACCGGCAGATCATGGTTTATGTTGATCCGGCCAAACTGGAGGCGAATCAGCTCAGCGTCATGGACGTCGTGCGGACGGTCAATCAATCGAACCTCATCCTGCCCGCCGGTCAGGTGCCCATCGGCCCGACCGATTACAACATCTACACCAACAGCCAGCTCAACGGCGTGGACGAGATCAACCAGCTTCCGCTCAAGATGGTCGGGCAGTCGCCGGTGCTGGTGAAGGATGTTGGCTACGCGAAAGACGCCTCGCAAATCCAGTACAGCCTCGTGCGGATCGACGGCCAGAAATCGGTTTACCTGCCGATCCTCAAGCAGGGCGGCGATGCCAACACCATCTCCATCGTGGACGGCGTCAAGAGCGTCACTTCCCATTTGCTCGATGTCCCCAAGTCGCTGGTCACGAATGTGGTGTTCGATCAGTCGGTGTTCGTGAAGACGGCCATCGAGAACCTGATCCACGAGGGCGTCCTGGGCTTGCTCCTCACCGGCATCATGATCCTCGTTTTTCTCGGGAATTTCCGCGCGACCATGGCGGTCTTTCTTTCCATCCCGCTGTCGGCGCTGGCGACGTTTGTGGTGCTCTTTTTTGGCGGCAGTTCCATCAACTCGATGATCCTTGGCGGACTGGCGCTCGCCTTCTCGCGCCTGATTGATAACTCGGTCGTCGTGCTGGAAAATATCTTCCGACATATGGAAATGGGCGAGTCGCCGCGGGTCGCCGCCGAGCGGGGCGCGAATGAAGTCGCGCTGCCCGTGCTCGCCGCGACGTTTACCACCGCCATCGTCTTCTTTCCGGTTACCTTCCTCTACGGCGTCAGCCAATTCCTCTTCACCGCGCTGGCTCTCTCCGTGGTCATTGCGCTGTTCGCGTCCTACATCGTGGCGATGACCGTGGTGCCGCTTTTCTGCGCGAAACTACTGACTGCGCATGCGCCACAACACGAGGATGTCAGCCCGGACGGTCTCGATCATGAAACCGCCACGCCGAAACGTCGGCTCGGTTGGGGCGCCCGTTTCAATCTCTGGTTCAACGCGCGCTTCACTAACTTTCTCGATGGTTACGAGCGCACGCTCAACCTCGCTCTTTTGCGTCCGCTCATCACGGTCCTCGTGATCCTGGGACTTTTCGCCGCCAGCTTTTTGCTTTGGCCGATGATGGGTCTCGCCTATTTTCCGCGCACCGATCCGGGGCAATTCGTGATCAATCTCAAGGCCGCGACGGGCATGCGGATCGAGAACACCAACGAGCTCGTCAAGCGGGTGGAGGATGTCGTGCGCCGCGAAGTGGCTCCCGGCGACTTGCGCATCATCGCCTCCAATATCGGCATCAACCCGGACATCTCGGCGCTCTTCAATAGCAACTCCAGCACCTACACCGCGATGGTGCAGGTCGGACTGACCGATGATCACAAGGTCGGCAGTTACGCCTATATGGACAAGGTACGCGCGGCATTGGATCGCGAGATCCCGGAGGTCTCCACCTACTTCCAATCCGGTGGCCTGGTCGATGCGGTCCTCAATCTCGGCCTGCCTGCGCCGATCGATGTGAAGGTGAGCGGCTCCAGTCTCGATTCCGCTTATGACGTGGCGCAGAAGATCGCGGCCCAGGCGCGCCAGTTGCCGGATGTGAGCGACGTGCTGGTGCCGCAGGATGTCGATGCCCCCGCGCTCAAACTGAATATCGACCGGATCAAGGCGAGCGAACTTGGGCTCTCGCAAAAGGAAGTGGTCGATAACGTGATCAGCGCGCTGACTTCCAACGGCATGATCGCGCCCAGTTACTGGGTCGATCCGAAGACGGGCAACGATTACCTGATGACGGTCCAATATCCCGAAGGCACGGTAAAAAGCCTCTCCGACCTGCGCAGCATCCCGCTGCACGGCGAGGGCGAGATCGATCCCACCCGGCTCGATATGGTGGCGGATGTGAACCGCATCGTCGCGCCAACGGAGGTGGATCATTACCAGCTCCGCCGCACCATCGATGTCTATATCGCAACCAAGTCGGAGGCGCTGGGCGGCGTGGCCTCCTCGGTGCAGGGCATTATCGACCGCATCCAGAAACCGGAAGGCGTGCGCGTCAGTATGAAGGGCTCGGTGCAGGCAATGAACTCGTCCTTCAGCAGTTTCGGTTTTGGGCTGCTTCTTTCCATCCTGCTCGTCTATCTCATCCTCGTCGCGCAGTTCCGTTCGTTCCTCGATCCGTTCCTGATCATGCTCGCCGTGCCGCCCGGTATCATGGGCGTGCTGGTCCTGCTCGTCGCCACGGGCACGACGCTCAACGTCATGTCGCTGATGGGCGTCATTATGATGGTGGGCATCGTCGTCTCGAACAGCATTCTTATTGTTGAGTTCACGCATCGTCTGATCGAGGATGAGGGCATGTCCGTCCGCGATGCCGTGGCCTATGCCTGCCGGGTTCGTCTGCGTCCGATTCTCATGACGTCGCTGGCCACCATCATTGGCATGATTCCCATGGCCCTGAAACTTGGCACCGGCGCGGAAGCCTACGCCCCGCTGGCCCGTGCCATCATCGGTGGCCTGACGGTATCCGTGATCATGACGGTCTTTCTCGTTCCCGCTGCTTTTCTGATGATGTACCGGGGGCGCGATCTCTATGGCGAAAGCGCCGCCCGAAAGAAAAGCGAAGAACAGCACTCGGCCGAATCCCGCGAGGAATCGTTGGTATGAAGCGATTTCTCGCTATCGGTTCTCTCTTTGCCCTGGGCGTTCATTCCGAGGCCGCCACGCCGTCCGATGCCCCGCAGGCGCGCGCCACACCCCAGGTTCAATTGCGTTCCGGCGATGGGGATGGTTTACATTTCACCTTGAAACAAGCCGAGGGGTACGCCCTGGCGAACCATCCGCAGATCGCCGCCGCGCGCCTGAATGCGGACGCCGTACGGCAGGAGATCCGGCAGGCGCGGTCGCTCTTCTTCCCCCAAGTCTACGCCGAGGCCGACGCCGTCTACGCGCCGGAAGGAACACGTCTGGCCGCCCTCGATGGGCTGAACAATCCCTCGGTCTTCAGCCGTCAATCGGATGGCGTCACAGTCAGCCAGTTGATCACCGATTTCGGCCACACTTACGACCTGACCGAGAGCGCCCATTTCCGCGCGGATGCCGCCGCCGCTCGGACCAATGTCGCGCGTGCCATTGTGGTTCTCCAGGTGGACCGGTCCTATTTCGATCTGCTGCGCGCCGAAGCCATTGCGCGGGTCGCCAGCGAGACGGTCAAGGCAAGGCAGGTCGCCTTTGACCAGATTTCCGTCCTCGCCAAGAACCAACTGAAGTCGATCCTGGATGCGAATTTCGCGCAGGTGAACCTGAGCGAGGCCAAGCTGCTCCTCATCCAGGCTCAGAGCGGCATCAGCGATGCGGAAGCGCAGTTATCCACGGCCCTGGGGTTTCCGGACGCCCAGCATTTCGTGCTGACCGAGGAACCGCTGGAGCTCAAGTTGACCGCTTCGCCGGAGGGCCTGATCCAGCAGGCGCTCGGCCAGCGCCCCGAGTTGGCTTCCCTGCATAACGAACAGGAAGCCGCCCAGCGTTTCGCCCAGGCGCAGGCCGCGGCGCGTTACCCGAAAATCACCGCGCTGGCCGCCGCCGGGGTCAATCCCGTGGCGGATCATACCGACTTCCACGACACTTATTATACAGCGGGGGTGAATGTCGAGGTTCCGGTCTTTAACGGCGGCAATCTCGACGCCAAGGCCCAGGAGGCCCACCTCCTGGCCAAGGCCTCGGTGGAGAACCTCGTGGACGCGCAGAATACCATCAGCCGTGACGTGCGGGTGGCGTGGTCTGATGCGAGTACCGCGCGCCAGCGCCTGGATGTGACGGCGGAACTCATCCAGACCGCCGATCAGGAGCAGAGTCTGGCCGAGGCCCGCTATCGCCTGGGAACGAGCTCCATTGTCGAGTTGATCCAGGCCCAGCTCAACGATACCGAGGCGCAACTTCAGAACACCTCGGCCCGCTACGATTACCAGAGTGGGCGGGCGTTGCTTAACTTCAGCGTCGGGGCCAGTTTCTAGTCCATTTCCGCATTAAATGGGTGCGCCAAAATTACCCTCATCCGAGGTAGCCGCCGCACGCCGTGCGGTGGAGAGGGGAAGAAAAGCTCCCACGCTCCGGTTCTCCTTCGAAAAGAGACCACCGCACGGCGTGCGGCGGCTACCACCCAGGCCGAAGCGAGCTTCGGGGAATCTACCCCACGAGATTAAAATCAGATTAAGTTTCAGCGCGGGAGGCCAAGACATACGAATTTATCGTATGAAAACGATCATCTGTTTGGGCGCATTACTCCTCGTCGGCTTCCTCGGGCTAAGCTGGGCGGGCGCTGCTTCCACCCTCGGAACCTTCGCGGAAAGTCCCGACCATCCCGCCACCTGGGTCAGTGGCGCGGATAATGTCCATCAGGCCCTGCGGTGGGATGACTCCCGGCGGGTCCTTGTCGCCGATGTGAAATACAGCACCATCGCCTACGCCGACAACACCCATCCCACGGAGGAAAACGATTACACGCTTTCCTTTCCGGCGGTGCGTTTCGACGCCCAGTCGGGCGAGTTTACGGCGAAGGGGACCAAAGTCGCGACGCTTCACCATGGGATCTTCGGGGCCGACGTGGTCCTCGATAAGGGCGTCGAGCTCAGCGTGCATCGGCATCATGGCCACATCTTCGCCAGCCTGATGCCGAGCGATGATTGAGGGATGGAAAGAAGTCTCCGTCAATTAATCCAAAAACGAAAATCCGATGGCCCCTTTGGGGACCATCGGATTTTGCGTTTCCGGTCGTCATTGGCGACTGGCGGGCACATTTATTGGGCTGGTGGCATTGGGATGTTCGCCGTTGGGGCCGGTGACATCTTGATCCTGATGAGTGGGATTGGTGCTCTGAGTTCCCTGAGCTCCGGGAGTGTCCTTGGAATGCCATCCCCATAACAAACAAGGCTGGCCACTAGGGCGAGTGCGGAAAAGCCGCGATCAATAGGTCGAATTTTTCATGAAAAGGGATTGGCAATGGTCATGCCAACAACATTTAACTCCATTATCGGTTGAGCTTCTTTTCCTTGCGAATTTTCCAGTTCCTTGGCGCTTTGTGTTTTGCCCAGTCCATAGAGGGAGCCAGTGCCAATTGCGGGCACTGATGAGCCCTTTTATATAGGGATAAATCCGAGGAGGATTCGCCATTTTTGGCCTCGTTGCGTGGAAGTTGCAGGAGCGCCATCTGAATGTAACAAAACTCCCCCACCTTCACGCTCCGTTAGGAGAATTCAGCACTTCGGGTTTCTTTGCGGAAAATCCGTTCTGCTGGGTCCTTCAAGAACAATAACTAGACCACACAAGGAGAATAGAATGAATGTACGATTTGCAGTCCTTGGGTTCACGGCGCTCTGTCTGGGCGTTCTGACCCCCGCTACCCCGGTCCACGCTCAGGCGGGCAATTCTGCCCTGCTCGACGCGCTGGTGAAAAAAGGCGTCCTGTCCGATCAGGAAGCCGAAGATATCCGTGCTTCGGAAGAGAAGGATTATTCCTCCACGGCCGCCAGCAAGATCAACCTGAGCACCTCGATCAAAAGCATCACCTTCTACGGCGACCTCCGTCTCCGTTTTGAAATGCGCGATGGCGAGGCCAAGGCGGGCGATGTCACGGGCGCGGGAGCGATCTTCACCCACGGTGATTCCCAGACGCGCGATCGTTGGCGTTTCCGCTTGCGCATCGGCTTGATGGGCGATCTGTATGATAATTTCTTCTACGGCATTCGTGCCGCGACCGGGCAGACCTATGATCGTTCGGGTAACATCACCTTCGGCAATACCGACAACGGCGGCGAGTTCGGCAACACCGGAAGCACGCTGAGCATCGACCGGGTTTATCTCGGCTGGAAGCCCACCGATTACCTGACGCTTACGGGCGGCAAGATTGCCAACCCGTTGTACACCACCAACATGATCTGGGATGACAATCTCAGCCCCACGGGTGCGGCGGAACAGTTCGACAAGACCTATGATGACGTCGAAATCTTCGCGACCGCGGGCCAGTTCATCTATGGAGACTCGGCCGACAATTCGGTGACCGCCGGAGTCGGTGGCACCAACCTGAACGACATCTTCATGTTCGCCGAGCAGGTCGGGTTCAAGATCAAGTTCGACGACACCACCTCCTTCAAGGCGGCGGCGACGATGTACACCTACAGCGGCACGCAGAACGGCAATGTTGGCGGCAACGTATCCGGCCTCTACAGCACCTCCCCGATCGTCCTGGGCGCCTCAGGCGGCAGCGGCACGGTGGCCGTGCAGGAAAACAACAGCCCGAGCTTCTTCACCGGCCCGTTTGTCGGTGCGGCTTCGGCTTCCGAGACCAATGTGACGGGCATCAACAACCTCGCCGTGCTGGAAACTCCCATGGAGTTTGACTTCAAGGCCTGGAATGTTCCGTTCCGCGCGTTTGCGGACTTTGCCTATAACTTCGAGGCCAGTGAGCGGGCCGATGCGGCTCGCGGCGCGATCCTCGGGGCAGCGGGCGGCGGTAACAACGGCATGACCGACACGGCCAACTACGCGGCGGTAGTCGCCTCGCCGAACTTCCAGGGTGTGCTCCACTCCGGCAAGGGCTTCCTCGATCAATCCGCTTACCAGGTCGGTATCGAAGCGGGCGAATTGAAGAAGAAGGGCGATTGGGACGGCAAGCTCTACTGGCAGAGCACCGGTTACTACGCGGTTGACCCCAACCTGATCGATGCGGATATCTTCAATGCCGCCACGAACATGGAAGGTGTTGTCGTGCAGGTGAGCCACAACTGGACCGATGGCTTGAGCTCCACGCTGAAGTACGCCTACGGCAATCCGGTTAACGACAAGATGGCCACGCCCAACGTCAACCAGGATCTCCAGCTCAGCGACATCCACCGGTACAACCTGTTCCAGGCTGACTTGATGTGGAAGTTCTAAGCAAAAGTTGAATTTGGCGGCGGGAAGCGTTTCTTCCCGCCTGAAGGAGTGGCGCAGGGTTTATCCCTGCGCCACTTTTTTTTGTGCCCATAGGACGTGAGAGGTACGGACGCCCGGAATCCCGAAACGAATGTAAATGAGGAATGGCCGGTAGAATTGCTGGTTCCATTGCAATTTAGTCATCTACTGCAACTTTCTTGTCTGCTAAGGCTTTACTATCTGTGGCTGTTTTTGTTTTTTCAGGTTTGCGAGAAAGGAGAGGAATTTCGGAAGGAGGGAAAGGTCTCCTTTTGCGATTGGTCCTGCTGCTGGGAACGGCGATGGTCAACGCCGAAGCTTCTTCCGGCGATTCCGTGGCGTCCCCAGTTCCCGCCGCGCCCACGGCTCTTAGCTGGATGGACTGCGTTCGATTGGCCACGGCCCATAATCCCGACCTGCAGTCCTCGCGCGAAGGGGTGCTTAACAGCAATGCCGTGCATCTCGGCGCCTACTCCACTCTGTACCCTCAAATCACGGCGAGCTTAAGCGACACTCGTGGTTACATCGGATCCTATCTGGGCGCGCCCAGCAATTATTCCACCGCTTATCTCGCGCAACTCAGCCTTTCCCAGACGATTTTCGATGGCTTCACCACCAAGGGAAACATCGATCAGACGCGGGCGGAACTGGCTCTCGCCTTCGCCAGCCTGAACTCGGAAAAGGCGGTCATCAGCTTCAATCTCAAATCGGCCTTTGCCCAACTGCTCTACGCGCAGCAGCTCATCATCATCAGCCGGAATGTCATCGATATCCGCCAGAACACGGCCCGCCTTGTCCGCCTGCTCTATCAAGGCGGCCAGGAAGACAAGGGCGCGATGCTCCTCAGTAATGCCGATCTGGATCAGGCGAACATCGATTTCAATCAAGCCCTGCGCACCAACGACCTCTCGGGCCTCCAGCTTGAAGTGGTTGTTGGCCAGGAGCTGCCCAAGCCGGTGCGCGCCGCGGGGGACCTGAACACGGAGCCGCTGCCCGTCACTCCCGATTTTCGCAAGCTGGCGGTGCTCACTCCGGCTTATTTTGAGAAGCGCGCGCAAACCGATGCAGCCGCGGCGGGCATCACTCTGGCCGAAAGCGGCTGGTATCCTCACATCTCGGCGGGCGCCAGCGTCTATCAATCGGATTCCCAACTTCCTTTGCGGGAAAGGGGCTTATCGGCGGACATCAGCGCTTCCTATCCGATCTTTGAGGGGGGCCGGACCTACTTTGATGTGAAGGCGGCGGACGCCAGTTTCCGTCAGTCGCTGGCCGAACTCCAGTCCGGCACCAACCAGGCCGCCCTGACGCTCGCCCAGAATTTCAAGAGCCTGGTCGATTCGCAGGAAAATGTGCGCATCCAGAACGAGCTGCTCGAGGCGACCGGCCTGCGGTACAAAATCGCCGAGGCCAGTTATCGCAATGGACTCATGTCGTTCCAGGATTTCGAAACCATCACCGACAGTTATGTCAGCCAGCAACAAACCTGCCTCTCCGCCCAGCTTAGCGCCGTCATCGCCGAAGCCAGTTGGGAAGAGGCGAGGGGATTAGGGGCCATTCCATGAAACCACGAACTTTTATCGGTTGGAAATATATCGCTCTGATCCTCTGCATCCTCGCCGGGACGGCGGGACTTTTCGTGCTCGCTCTGCGCTGGGGCGCCGCCCCGCCCGCCTACGACTATTTGAAAGTAGAGCGCGGCCCGCTCGTTGTCACTCTTCGGGAGAGCGCCGTGGTCGGGCCGGAACATCGCCTGAATGTCACGCCGCCGATTCCCGGACGGATCGATTCGGTGAATGTCGCCAACGGCGTGGCCGTCAAGGCCGGCCAGGTCCTCGCCTGGATCAGTTCGACCGATCGCGCCGCGCTGATGGATGCCGCCGAGGCCGCCGGTGGCAAGGAGGTCGCCTTTTGGCAGGATGTCTACAAGGCCGCGCCGCTCGTCGCCCCGCTGGATGGGCACATCATCTCGACCTCCGTCGTCCCCGGCCAGGTTGTCGTCACGGCGCAGACGGTCTTCACCATGTCGGATCATCTCATCGTCCAGGCCAACGTCGATGAGACCGATCTCGAGCATGTTTTCATGGGGCAATCGGTCGATATCACCTTCGACAGTTATCCCGACAAAAAACTGACCGGCAAGGTCCAGGCCATTGCCTATGACGCCACGACGGTCAACAACGTGACGACCTACCTGGTGAATATCTTCCTCGATACCACGCCCGATTTTGTGCGAAGCGGCATCTCGGCCAATGTCTTTCTCCTGATTTCCAATCGCTCGAGCGTGCTGCGCATTCCGACCGATGCGATCAGTCCGGAAGGGAATGTGCTGCTCGTCCAGGGGCCGGATCAGCCTCTGGTGGTGCGGTCGATTCAAGTCGGTCAGAGTGACGGCACCTGGACCGAGGTGCTCTCCGGTTTGAGCGAAGGCGACTGGATCGCGCGCCCGGCTTTCACCGTGCAGCAGGCGAAGGGCGGCTTCTCCTTCACCGGTTCTCTCCCCAAAAAGAAATGATCGTTCTCGAACAGGTCACCAAAACCTACCAGATGGGGGAGACCACGGTGAAGGCCCTGCAGGGCATTTCACTGCGGATCGAGCAGGGGGAATTCATCTCGCTGATCGGCGCGTCCGGTTCCGGCAAGTCGACCCTTCTCCATACCATCGGTTTGCTCGACCGACCCGACACCGGAGTGTTGACCATCGATGGGCGAAACACCGCCGAGCTTTCGGATGAGGAGCTTTCCCGTTTGCGTTCCGAAAGCATCGGCTTCGTCTTCCAGCAATTCCATCTGCTCAAGCGCATGTCCGCCTTCGACAATGTGGAACTGCCGCTCATTTATGCGAAGGGCGATCGGCCCTCGGCGGATCCTTCCGATTTGCTGAAGCGGGTCGGCCTCGGGCATCGCGGTTCGCACCGGCCCAACGAGCTTTCGGGCGGACAGCAGCAGCGGGTCGCGATCGCGCGCGCACTCGTGCGCCGGCCCACCATCGTCCTCGCCGACGAGCCGACGGGAAATCTCGATTCCCAAAGCGGCGCGGAAATCATGGCGTTGCTGCGCGAATTGCATGCGGAGGGACTGACCATCGTGCTGGTCACGCACGAGCCTTCCATCGCCGCGCATGCCGACCGCACCATCCGCATGCACGACGGCCATGTCGTCGAGGATGTCCGCAAGCCGCTGACGGCCATTGTGCCGCCGGTTCCCGCCATGCCGCCTCCGGCCGAATGGCGGATCTCATCGCAAATTTATTGGAACCTGCTCTTTCTCAATTTACAGCAGGCGACGCGGGGCCTCTGGGCCAATCGGCTGCGCACCTGCCTCTCGGCGCTCGGGATCATCATCGGCGTTGCCGCCGTTATCGTCATGCTCGCACTGGGCAAGGCGGCGCAGGCGTCGGTCGATCGCGAAATTGCCGCGCTCGGTTCGAATCGTCTCATTGTCGTGCCCAATGCGCAAAACACCGGCGGCGTCCGCCAGCAGCGCGGCGCGGTCAGCCGTCTCACCCTCGATGAGGCGACGCATCTGGACGGCCGCATCCCGACCATCGCGGCTGTTTCTGGAGGCGTCGGCGGGACGATCCAGGCAGTTTACGGCCACAATAATGTCAGCACCCAGCTTCACGGCGTCATGCCCGGTTACGAAAAAATCTACGCGGCGACGCCAACCTATGGCCGCTTTTTTACCCTCGAGGAAGGACGCCTGCGCAAGCGGGTCGCGCTGCTGGGGACGACGGTGCAGCAGGGGCTTTTTGGCGATAACAACCCCATCGGCCAGACCATCGAGATCAACCACATTCCCTTCACGGTGATCGGCGTACTGCCCGCGAAGGGCACGAACGGCATGACCGATACCGATGACGTTATTCTTGTGCCGCTGCAAACCGCGATGTATCGCGTGCTCGGAAAAAAATATGTCGATTGGATCGACACGAGCGCGAAGGATTCCAACGCGGTCGACAGTACGGAATCGCAATTGATGGACGTCACCCGCGAATGGCCCCACATCCCCAGCGTGGAAAACGACAGCTACCGCGTCATCAATCTCGTGGCGACGGAAGAGGCGCTAAGCGCAGTTACCCGGACCATCTCGCTCATGCTCGCCAGCGTTGCGGCCATCTCGCTGGTCGTCGGAGGCATCGGCATTATGAATATCATGCTGGTGTCCGTCACGGAACGGACACGCGAAATCGGCCTGCGCAAGGCTCTCGGCGCGCGCGGGCGCGATATCCAGGCGCAGTTTCTGATCGAATCGGTCACCCTCTGCCTCAGTGGAGGATTCATCGGCATCGCCCTCGGCTGGATCATCTCGCTCGTCATCGGCTACCTGCAGGGCGCGCTCATGAACCCTTCCCTGCTCTCCATCATCCTTTCCTGCGGATTTTCCGTGGGCGTCGGCATCGGATTCGGTTATTGGCCCGCCGTGCTCGCCGCGCGATTGGATCCGATTGAGGCGTTGCGTCACGAATGAAACCGGATTGTCACGGGGATAAACAGAAACCAAAACCGCGCCAAGCCGTCTTTTAAGGAGATGCCCTGTCCTCTGACAAGGCATAGAGAGCAAGAGGCGATCGGATAAGTCCTCTTTGTATGTCAGTAATAACCTAAAGAATCCAAGGGAGTTAATTAAAGATGAAAACACGTACTAGCATGCTGCATTTGGGCCTGATTGCCTTGTTCGTCGCCGTAAGCATTAGCCGTTCAATGGCTTACGATCACGACAAGACAGGATGGATCGATGATAAACATCAACACCATCCCTTCATCACGCACGACAGTCATAAGGGCTATTGGGACAAAGATAAGAGCGGTGCCAAGGTCTTTATCAAAATCGACTAAACTCGATGGTGGAAAGGAGACGTGCTGCCTTTGGTGGCCGTCTCTGCCGCCGAACCTGACGTCGCCGCGATGATCATCGTGGCGACGTATGGGATTCCTCTAGGATACCGGCTGGTTTTCATCGACGCCGGCTAGTGCTCGTTCATCCAGATTCTGGTGGCCCTTCACGGTGCCATCGTCCAGGTGGTTGGCCTTCTCTTCCTGAAGTCGATGGAAGAAGCCTCGCATCCCTTTGATTCCGCCCCAGGTGAACCAGATGCCGGTGACGACTGCGAAAAAAATGGGGAAACCCACGCAGACCACTTCCCAGAACGAGGCCCAGACCGAGAGCGGCCATGGCGAGAAATAGTTCCAGGCGCTGCCGATCAGGAAGGTGCAAAAGAGAAGGAATGTCCAGCCAAAGAGGAGGCTGGCAATCCATTTGTCCCCGACGGTAAAATTCTCGTCGATGCCGATGAGGCGGCCCAGCCAGACGTTTCGTTTCGGAACAACAATGGCTTCTCCGAGTTCCTTGGGGATGGCGGCATAGGCACCCCGGTGGAGGAGGCGATCCATGTTGAAATCCTCTTTGTTCGTCAGGAGAGAAACGACGATATAGAGAAAGATGGCGATCATCGTGGCGCCGAACGAAATTTTGATGCCGTTGAGCGGAAAGTGATCGTTGAGTTGTCGCGCGACAATTCCCGCGACCGAAAGGCTGGAGCCTGCGAAGAGCGCGGTCCAGGCGCCCGCGGTGGTTCCCTTCTTCCAATAAAGGCCGCCGATGATGGCCGCGCCCGCGCCTCCGACATAAATCGCGGTGGTGACGGACCACCACATGACGATGTAATCGGTCTGGCGATAGAGCGTGCCGAAGAGAAAGGCGAAGAGGGCGACTCCCGTCATGGAAAGTCGCAACGCCAGCAGATGCTGCTTCGGTCCGAAGGGTTTCTTGCGGAGAGGAACCAGAATGTCCTGGACGAAAATGCCTCCCCACGAATGGAGATGAGTGGCGTCACCGCCGAAAACGCCCATCAGAAAAATGGCACAGAGCGCTCCCTTCACGCCTATGGGAAGAAGATGGGAAACGGCGACAGGCATCAACATCTGACTTTGAACCTTGGGGTCCGAAATGCGGCCGACCTCGGAGGTGACGGAGGCGGCTTGAGCGGCGAAATGCGGATGTTGCAGGAAGGTTAGGGCGCAGATGCCCAGGAGCACGGCTACGGCCGATTTTCCGAATTCGCGCCACTTTCCCAGGATGCCGCCCATCCGCGCTTCGTGGGGGGTGGAAGCCGCCGATTGGTAGCCACCCGCGTTCTGCCAGGCCATGGTGCCGTAGATCGCGACCGCCAGCCCCATCAGGTTGTACCAGACATTGAAATCATGGTTGCTGTTGGAATCGAACGGATTCAGGAGGGACTCACCGGGCGGGCGATTCTGGAGCACCGTGACGACCTGGGACCAATCGAAGGTTACGAGAAGCGCCGCAATGATGAAGAGATAAAAGATCTGCCCGATGATGCCTTCGAGACAATTGATGACGATGATGGTGACGAGGCCGCCGGAAAGTCCCACGAAAAGCGAGACGGAGAGAAACACCGCCATCAGAAGGACATAGGTCGGCATGGAATGGGAGAGCAACGTGATGTTTTCCGGCAAGCCCCAAAAGTAAGCGAGGCACCGCGCACCCACGGCCGGGATGATGCCAAAATTAAGAATGCCGGCGAAGAACCCCAGAACACCCGTGAAGAGCCGGAAGGCCTTGCTATAACGGAGCTCGAAGAACTGGGCCAGGGTCATCGCCCGGGTTTCGCGAAAGCGGTAAATAATGAATCCGGAAATGCCGACGACGAGGGCGATTGGTGCCGACGCCCACCCCCACCAAGTCAGGGTAAATCCGGAATGCGAGATCACCTCGAAAAGGGCGACGAAGACAACCGCCCCGGCCTGCAACTCTCCGCCCGCGATCGCCAGGAGGTAGCGATCGGCCACGCGGCCTCCCGACATGAAGTCGGCCACGCTGCGGACATAACGCCGACAATAAAGCCCGACGGAGAAAACAATCAGCAGCGGAATCGCGACGATAGACCAGTCAAGAAAGCTCATAAGAGAACGGGGTCGCGCACGGATCGCATGGTCACGAAGAGAATGCTGGAGCCCTGATAAGGTTTTGAGTGGTCGTGACCGCCTCCCGGACTGGTCAAAGAATCAGGTAAGGTTCCTTTTGCTTTTCGCGATCCACGACGCCTCATGAGGGTGGTCTTTTCCAGCAGGCTCAGCTAGCCACCGTTTCCGCAAGGCATGTGCTGCCATCTTGGGCTGGCGCTGACGCGTGAAGACACCCTTGCGATTTCCGTTCACCCGGGAAAGGCCTTCCTTGGTGCCGAAATCGGCGAAGTTCCAGACATGTTCGCCGATGACAAAATCGAGTCGGTCGAAGACGCGGTGATAATGTTCCAGGAACTCGACCTGGAATTCTTCGGAAAACATCACCGGCGGCGTGTTATGCAGGCCGGCAACGGTGTCCGCGCCATACTCGGAAACGATGATCGGCTTGCCAAACCGGCGATGCCAATCGCGGAGATTGCGCTCAAGCTGGCCCTCGATCAATTCCAGGTGGCCCGGATCGAAATACCAGGCGTAGTAGCGGTTCAGGCAAAGGACATCGACCAGATCCGCCACGTGGCATTCGTCCATCATGGGGCAGTGCGCGATCGTCAGAGGCCGGTGCGGATCCAGCGCGCGGGCGGCGGCGATGACCGGTTCGAAATAGGCGCGAGCCCCTGCCTCGTGGGTGGCCGCCTCGTTGGCCACGCTCCACAGGACGACGCTGGGATGATTCTTATCCCGCATATAGAGTTCGCGAAAAGTTTCTATATGATGCGCCTGCGTGCAGGCGTTGACCTTCTCTTCGCAGAAGACGATTTTCTCGCGGTGGAACAAGTGCATGCCGACCGCGGCCACCTCATCAATGACGAGAAGGCCGTGGCGATCGGCCAGGTCGAGATGCTCCTCGGCATAGGGATAGTGACTGGTGCGAAAGGAGTTCGCACCGATCCAGTTCAAGAGATGGAGATCTTTCATCGCGATCACGTGATCGAAGCCACGTCCGCGAAAATCGGCATCCTCGTGTCGGCCAAAGCCCTTGAAATAGACCGGCTCCTCATTGACGAGGAACTGGTCCCGGGTGACGCGAACCGTCCGCAAGCCGACCGGGAGCCGGTAGAGATCAGAGGAAAGGCGGACGGTCAGCGTATAGAGAATGCCCCGGCCTGGTCCCCAAAGCTGGGGATTTTCCACCCGCAATTCTCCTGCCGACGCCTTCGCGTGGGCGACCAGGTTTCCGGCGGGATCGTGGAGTTGGACTTCGATCGTGCTTGGATCTCCCACCACCGCGATTTCGTAATAGAGATGCGCCCAGCCGTTTTCCAGTGTGGTCCGGGTGGTGATGTCGGCGATATAAGCGGGTGCCGTCGTATAGAGAACAACTGCGCGGTGAATGCCGGCGTAATTAAAGAAATCGAAATGGTATTCTTGGACCGTATATCCCGATGGATGATCGGCATCGTCCAGGGTTTTGACTTCGCCGGACGGCAGCGTCTGCCACGTCAGGCGATTGTCCACCGCGACGGTGAGCCGATGTTTTCCTCCCGGCTGAATTCTCGCACTCAAGTCGATCTCGAAGGGAAGGAAGCCACCCCGATGACTGCCGCAAAGATGGCCATCGAGATAGATGTGCGCCTCATGGGTCACGCTGCCGAAGCGGAGGATGATTCTTCGTCCGCTCCATCCGGCCGGAATGAAAAGATCTCGTTCGTACCAGACGAGGCCGATATGACGACGAAGTTCGTTGTCGGTGGTGATGTCGTTATAGCTCGCCGGTACAGGCATCTCGACGGTGTCGGCGAGCGGTTCAAGGAACCATTTGTTTTCGAAGCCTTCGTGGTGGGCATCGCGCCGGAAGCGCCACAGGCCGCCAAGATCTTTTACTTCCCGGGATTCGTTTTCGCGTGGGTACAACATGGTATAGAATCAGTGCAAACGTGAGTCGCCCGCTTTTCCCACCCTATTGGCGGGCCGGTGCGAGAGATAGGACCGGCCCATTTGGATCGCTTGATCCAATGTTTTTTGGGAAGGAATTTCGCCGACGAGACTGCGCCAGAGTTCCCCGCCGAGGACGTTGACAGCCATGTAATAGCCCTCCTTGGTCGTAAAGTGAAACGGGGACGACCGGTGAAGAACCTGGGCCATCCAGGCGGGATCGACCGCCATTTCGGGATAGAGATTGTCCGACAGGTTGGCGCCGAAGTTACCGGTCGCGCAAAAGCGTTTTTGGACATCCTCGCAGAGTAGAAAGAGGAGGAAATGGGTGCTCTCCACGGGATGTTCGGAGTGGCGGGAGATCGCGCCGACCCGGGGCCAGAGGAAAAACGTGTCGTCGCAACAGAGAGTGGGATAGTTCTTCAGGCGGAACGGAAATTTCTTTTGCGAAAATTCCCAGTAATCGACGCTGTAGCCCATGAAGAAAGGCTCGCGTCCGTTGAGAAATTCCTGCCGCGCCTGCATCCAGTCATTGCGGTCTTTGAGCGAGTAACGGAAGAGTCGGCAATAGGAAGCCAGCTTTTCGATCAGCTCGATAAATTGCTTTTTCAGGCGGGGATCGGCCGGGTTCTCTTCGAGCAGGTGGCTGAATTCGACGATTTTTCCGCCGAAAAGAGTGGCCGGTTCCTGAGTGGAATAGGGCTTGGGATTGAAGCCGAGGCGCGCGAGTTCGGGGACGAGATGGCGCAGGTAATCGGCCTGGGCGTCGAAGGTGTGGTAGGCGGGTTTCGGCAGGCCATGCTTTTCCAGCAGCGAATCGTTATAGAATAGAAAATAAGTTCTATAATAGAGCGGAAGCAGCCGGCCTCGCGCGGGCGGAATAGGCAGGAGCGAGCCCGCGAAACCGGCGATATCGAGAACATCGTCCACCTTCCAACTGCTGAAGCGGTCCCAGTCATAGCGTTCGCAGACGTCGAAAAACTTCGAGCTCTGAAGGAGATCGGCTCCGAAATGAAGCGAGGGCGTGACATTGGGATATTGCCGCGAAAAGAGCGCCGCCAGATTCTCCCAGAATTTCTTCTGATAAGACGCGGCGCTATCGGTGCAGAATTCAAAGACGGCGCGGAAGGGATGGCCCGTTCCCGGAGAAAATGGCACGGGTGGGGTGGGAGGTCCGGCGCTGCTTTCCTCCACGTCTCGATCACTGACGAAGACACCCGAGCGCGGCTTGCTATAGAGAACCTTCTCATTCAGCAATTCGGCGACGGCGCGTTGCATGGTCACGAGGGAAGCTCCCAGGCAGAGAGCGAGATCGCGGATGCCCGGCAGGCGGGTGTGTGGCGGAAGTTCCTGCGCGGCCGAGCGAAGAATTTTTGTCAACGCGGGATACTTGACGCTGGTCGCGCGCATCTCGGTCAGCTCCTTCGTCATGGCCGAGAGCTGGCCCAGAATCTCCTCTTGGGAAACGGTGGACCGCTCTTTGCCTTTCGGATTCTTTTTGGAGTCGGCCATATCAACCGCGGCCCAGAGGTGAGAAGATGGTCAGCTCGCTGAAGCCGACCGGTCCATCGTTGTTGGGGATGATCTCGAGCGTGTGCGGGCCGTCGGTCCAGCAACGGATCACGGTTCGCTGCGACACGGTTCCGGGCGGAAGCGCGCCGGGTGATTTCCAAAGATCCTCGCTCATCGAATGGACTTCGAAGTTAATGGTGAATTGCGCGGGCAGGTCCTTCTTCAAGGTTTTCTTCACCGTGGAAAGGGCAATATCCTCGGCCTTGATCGAGATTCGGCCCGACTTGGAAACGAAATCGACGCCCGACGTTCCGGCGCCCTCGTCACCCGAGACGGAACCCTGGACGGTGAAGGCGTAGCTCGATCCGTCCGGCTTCACGCCGTGGAAATTCAGCGTGTACTTTTCCACTATCGTATTCTTGCCCAACTGCACGAGACTGATGGCGGGCCACCACGAGCCGGGAGCTTTGTCCGAGCGGCTGGCGGCGAGTGTGTCCGGCTCGGTCGAGGGCGTCTGGCCGTCGAGGAGAATCTTGGCGGAGCCGGTCCCCGACACGCCGGTGAGATCGACGCGATTGCCGAAAAGCTCGATCTTCAACGGGGCGGTTCCACTGGAAACCACGCCTTGGCTGGAAGTCGTCCATGCGCCCGGATCGAAGGTGACTTCCTTTGCCGAAGCCGACAGGGGGATTGTCGTGATATGTTTCTTCCAATCTGTCGAGGCGTCGGGATTCACCCGGAAGTGGGGCAGGAGAAAGCTGGCCAGAAGATCCGTTCCTTTCGGATTGAGATGGATCATTTTATCAATCAGGAAATCGGTGCGGGGCAGGTGCGTCTCCTTGAGATAGTCCTTCCAAAGCACTCGCACGTCGGCCAGCTCGAAGCCGTATTTCGCGGCAAGACTTCTCAGGATAATGGAGGAAGCGTCCCGCTGCTTGTCGATGCCCGAACCGAAATTATCGACGTGATGGGTCCAAGTTAAAACTTCCGTGGTGAGATTGCTGCGAATGCCGCGATAGATTTCCTCCAACTCGCCATTCTCTCCGCCATAATCATGGAAGACGAGCAGGTCGGGATTTTCAGGATAGAGATCCTGCCACGCGGTCTTGCGCAGGCGCGGAGCCTCGTAGCCGCCGATGGCCACCTTCTTGATTTTAATGTCCGCATACGGATATTTCCCGTGCAGGTATTTCAAAATTTCCTGGTCGATCGCGCTGTTGGCGATGATCGATTGCCCATAGAAAAGAATGTGGAGCGGGGTGTGATGATCAGGGCCGCTCGATTCGAGCAGCGCCATCGTCCGCGGCAGGAACTTCCCGAAATCGGCTTCGTTGATTTTGATCTCTGGACGATGCGGGCCTCCCGCGGGGTTGATCCCCAGAGGTGCGAAGCCCTCGTTGCTCAACACGAAGCAATCGAACGCAAAGAGATGGTTGAACTGGTAGGTGGTCTGTGTGACGAGCTCGATTCGAAGCGTGTGCGGGCCGGGCTTGAGCGTGACATAGCCGAGATCGATCCAGCAGGCGGGTCCCTCCTTTGTGGTGACCTGATCCACGATGTCCTGATTCAGCCCCTCGACATTCACCCATGCGCCGTCGTCGAAGCGCCAACGGAATGCGCCATGCAACCAGAGACGGCGTGCCAGAAAGGTGAAGTGGCCACCCTGTGCGACGTTGACATTATAATCGGCATAGAGACCTTCCTTCACCTCGCCGTCCAGCCATTGTCCGCCGGAGATTAGCGTCGGATCGCCGGCCTTGACGGGCATGTTCGTGTCCTTGGCGGCCTCGGCTTCCCACCAAATGGTTTCGGCGTGAAGGGCGTTTTCCGCGAAAAGAAGGCCGACCAGGGAAAGGAGGAGGCCCGAAAATCGGATGGCAGGTGAAATTTTCATGAAGGAATAAGGAAGAGAGAGGATTATCTGCCGCCCTTCAGTTCTTTTGTCAATCTGTTACAGTACAAGTGCTCAATGTAAGGCTAGCAACAGGTTTCATATTGCGCTTGGGGAGATAAATCTGTAATAGATCAGTTAAGGGAAAAATGCAAGAAATCCACTTCAGTCAACTCAGTCTCCGGGAAAAAATTGGTCAGACGTGCCAGATTCACGGGAAGGACATCGGCCACTTAAATGGCGACGAACTTCAGGCCTATTTCGGGGAGCGGCCCGTAGGCAGCATCTTTCTGGGCAGCGAAATCATCGGCTCGGAGACCGGGAAGGCTGAAAAGCTGCAACGCTTGATTCGCCAGTGCCAGGTGACAAGCCGGCTGCCCCTATCGATCGCGGGGGACTTGGAGAATGGCGCGGGCGGGGCGATTCGGGGCCTGACCGCTTTCCCCAATCTTTTGGCCCTTGGAGCGATGAACGATCCGGCCGCCGCTTATGAATATGGCCGCTGGACGGCGGTCGAGGCCGTGCGCGTCGGGTTCAACTGGTCCTTTGGACCGGTGGTCGATCTCATCCTCAACTGGTTGAATCCGGTTGTGAGCATTCGCTCGCTGGGACAGTCACCGGAGCGCGTCGCCGAACTCGCCGCCGCCCTCATCCGGGGTTGCCAGGACCACGGATTGAGCGCCACGGCGAAGCACTTTCCCGGGGATGGCGTCGATTTTCGCGACCAGCATCTCTGCGTCTCAATCAATTCCCTTTCCGAGAAGGAATGGCACCGGATTTTCGGGAGCTTATACGAGACTTGTTTTGCCGTAGGGGTTCACGCGGTCATGGCCGGACATGTGGCGCTGCCTTGGATGGAGCCGGAACTGGGCACGGGCCGTTCGCCATTGCCCGCGACGACTTCACGCCGAATTTTGGACGGTCTGCTGCGCGAACGCATGGGCTTCGAAGGCGTCATCGTTTCGGATGCGCTGATCATGGCCGGTTTTCGCGGCAGGACGGCCACGCACGCGGATCTCATCGTCGAGGCGTTCAACGCCGGCATCGACGTGATGCTCTGGCCCGGCGCCGATTACTTCGATCTGATGGAGCGCGCGCTGGATGAAGGTCGCATTGCTCACGAACGCCTCGATCAAAGTGTGAAGCGCATCCTGGAGATGAAGCAGCGGCAGGGACTTTTCGAGGCGGCGCGGGCGGCGAAGGAGCTTCCCGTTTCCGCGCCGGTCGAGCTTTCTTCCCTCCATCCCGAGGAGGGAGCGGTTCGGTTTGCGGAAACGGTTGCGGAACGAAGTCTCACGCTGGTCGAGAATCGCCGGGGCCTTCTTCCGCTCGATTCGGCGAAGACCCGGCGCATCCTGGTTTTTCTGGCGACCCCTCGGGAAAAAGGAGCGAAGGAACGGCTGAGTCCCTTGCTAAACGCGCTGGAGAAGCGCGGCGTGAAGGTCGACTTTCACGTGAACGGCAATTGCCTCGACCTGCGCCGCAAGGAGGCGGAGGGTGAATATTACGATGCGCTCGTGGCCGTCTTCGAGCTCTGGACACATGGCCTGAAAAATACCATGCGCCCGGCGGGCGAGATGGCCGAGGGTCTCTGGACCATTCAGGGACTCGAGACGATGCAGCCGATCATCGTTTCGCTCGGATCGCCTTTCCTGCTCTATGATGTGCCTTGGTCGGAGACCTACATCAATGCCTACTCACCGAATCCGGCCACGCTTGCGGCGCTCGAGCGCGCGCTCTTTGGCGAGATTCCATTCGAAGGAATTTCTCCGGTGAATCTTCAGCCTGCCTGGAGCGTGGCGGAGGGAAGCTGTCTTCTTCCGGCTGAGCAGTCGATCGTTCCGCGTTTTGAACTCGCCATGGGTAGCTGAGCGCCTCCGCCAAATCCTGTCCTTCACATGAACATCCTCAGCGGCCTCATCCAGGGTCAGGTTTTGCAGCGTCTGGGTTCGCGGGGCGCGCAAGTCCGGCTGATGGGGAAAACGTCCGCCAGCGGGCCGGTCGTCGCCACGCTCTTCCATCGGAAAAGCATTCTGAAGGGTTGGAAACCGCGTACCGTGGGCAAGAGCGGACGCGGGAAATTCCAGGCCGAACTGAAAGGGCTTCCTGTGGGCGGTCCCTATCGCCTCGAGCTGCGGGCGGGCGGGGAATCGGTCCGGTGCGATTTCTTTGTCGGCGATGTCTGGCTGATGGCCGGGCAGAGCAACATGGAGGGTTGCGGAGACATGACGGCCCCGGCGAAGCCGCATCCGTTCATCCGGCTTTTTTCCATGCGCCGCGCGTGGAGGCAGGCGGTCGAGCCGCTGCATCTTCTCAACGAGTCACCCGATGCCTGCCATCATCAGGGCCGTCAGTGGTCGCCCGAGGAGGGTGAAGCGGCGCGGCGAAATGCGCTCAAGGGCGCGGGCGTCGGTCTCTACTTTGCGCGAGAAATGTTCAGGCATTCGGGTGTTCCGCAGGGACTCATCGCGACCGCGCACGGCGGTACGACTCTGGTCCAGTGGGATCCGGGTTTGAAAGATCGGGGAGGGGATTCTCTCTACGGTTCGATGCTGCTTTCCCTGCGCGCGAACGGCCAGTCGCTGGCCGGCGTTCTTTGGTATCAGGGCGAAAACGAGGCCTCAGCCAAGGATGCGCCGCTTTACACCGACCGGATGAAAAAGCTGGTCGCGGCCTGCCGGCGGGACCTGCGCCAGCCGCGCCTGCCGTGGATCATGGTCCAGCTCGCGCGCGTCTATGGAGACAACGATGCCGTCAACTGGAACCGCGTGCAGGAGCAACAGCGTCAGCTTCCCCGGCAGATCCGAAATCTCGAAACGGTGGCGGCGATCGACCTGCCATTGGACGATGGCGTTCACATCGGCGCGGCCGGTTTTCCCCGGTTGGCGGCGCGCCTGGCTCGCGCCGCACGCCATCTCATTTCCGGCGCGGGACAAAGGCCGCCGCAATTGCGAGCGATCAAGCCCACCAAAAATTCACAATCCCCGGCGGGCCCGACGATCGACGTGCTTTTCGATTCGGTGGAGGGAAATCTGCGGGCGGACGGAGTGCCGCAGGGCTTCACGCTGGTGAATGCCGAGGGAAAGGTCCTCCCCGTGATTTTCAAGACCACACTGCATGGCAAGATGGTGCGGCTGCACTGCTGCCGGACGCTGGGCCCCGATCTTCAACTTCACTATGGCCATGGTCTCGCACCCATCGCAAACGTGACGGATGGGCGCGATTTCTCTCTGCCCGTATTCGGCCCGCTCCCGCTTTTCCGGCCCGCCGCCTATCTGTCGTTCGTCACAACCTGGAGGACCACCAAGGTTCTTGATGCGGTCAAATCGTTGGGGAAGATCGCCTGTCCCTCTTTCGATCCTCTCGAGACGACAGTCAAAACCTACGGCGCGGGCTGGGGGCTCGAAGGCTTCATCAACGAGCACGAGCAATGGCAGGGACGATCCGGCCATGCCGCCTTCGAATCCATGGTTCAACTGGAGGAGTCCATGAAACTCCGAATCCTTATGGGCTACGATGGACCGTTCCGGGTCTGGATTGACGGCAGGGTTCTCTTCGAAGACCTGAACGGAAGCAATCCGTGCTATGCCGATCAGAGCGAGAAATCGTTCGCGCTCGCCGCGGGCACGCACCGGCTCACGGTGGCGATGGATCTCAACGGCGGCCGCTCCTGGGGATTCGTTCTCCGTTTCGTGCGCGAGGATGTTTCACCGGAACAACTCGAGAAAAATAACTATCTTCGCCCTTCCTATTTCTGTCCGTCCTCCCTCCACCCTAACTCCTCCTTATGAAAACAACCTTGCTTCTCCTTCTCTACATCACCCTGTGGCCCGCCGCCGTCTTTGGCCAGGCTGCACCGGAAACCTTCACAGTTCAGGATGGCCAGTGTCCTTGGTCGGATCGCGTCGGCACCTACACGCTCTCCGATATTCCCGACGATCTGCGCAGCGATACACCACTGCCGCAGTCGAGTTGTTCGGCCCGCACGCTGAGTCTGAGCGGCTCGCCCGACTCGGTCACCTTCGGCCTTTTCTCGGGCGATGTGCCCACCTTCATGCAGGCTTATCCCTCGGCTCACGACACGGGGAAAAGTTTCCATGTCGTCTCGTCGAGTGGCACGCCGCTGACTTATGAGGTCCTGCAACTGGATCATCCGCCCGCGCTGCTTCAGACTTCCTCAAAGCCGTTTGAGGCGGGGCTGATTTTGCTCAAAGTGGAAGGCGGCAGTGGAGCATCCATCCCGCCCGCCCCCACGCCTGCTCCCGCGCCTGCTCCGGCTGCTCCCGCGAAAACCCAGGCCTACCATCCGCCGCAAACGCCCTTCGATACGGGCGACAAAACGAAGCTGCACATCTATCTCCTCATGGGCCAATCGAACATGGTGGGACGCGATGCAACGGGCCTCGAATCGCAGGCGACCGATCCACGGATCGGTTACCTGAAAGGCGCGGCCTGGTTCGTCGCGGTTGAACCGATGCACGCGGGCGGTTCCGGCATCGGCCCGGGGATTCCTTTCGCCAGGGCCATGTTGCAGGGCGACCCAGATGGAAAGATTGGCCTGGTGCCCTGCGCGGTGGGAGGCACGCCACTGAGCCGTTGGGTCAAGGGAGCCGATCTTTACGAGGCGGCGTTGAAAGAGGCGAGGATCGCGCAGCAAACAGGCGTCCTGGCGGGCATGCTCTGGCATCAGGGCGAGTCGGACAGCGAGAAGCCCGATCTCGCCAACTCCTACGAGACGCGTCTCGTGCAGATGTTTCGCGACTTCCGCGAGGACGTCGGCGTTCCCGACTTGCCGATCGTCGTCGGCCAGTTGGGTGAATTCGTCCGGTTTCCGCAGGCGGCGACCGTCGAGGCGGCGATCACCCATATCGCCGGTGATCTGCCCCGCGTGGCCTTCGCCGATTCCAAGGGATTGACCGACAAGGGCGACCATCTCCATTTTAACGCCGACTCTCAGCAGCAGTTTGGCCAACGCTACGCGGAAGCCATGCGGCAAGTTCAGCAAGCCAGTCTCTCCTCCAAATAAAATCGGGGCCGAAGCTCCGGGAGGGAGCCTGACTCGCTTCATCTCATCCTGATCATGAACGCCTCTGACGCCTCCAAGCTTCCCGCCCGGCTTCCGCGCTCGCAGAGTTTTTTCGGCATTCACTTCGATTTTCACGCCACGCCGCAGGATGGCGAACTCGGTCACCACCCCATCGGGCCTGCGCTGGACCGCCTGCTCCGCCGCATCCGTCCCGACTATGTGCAGTGCGATGGCAAGGGGCATCCCGGCTGGAGCAGTTATCCGACCCGCGTGGGCTATCCCGTGCCGGGCATGCGCGGCAATCCGCTGAAGACCTGGAGGCAGGTCACGGCCAAGCACGGCGTCTCCCTTTACATGCATTTCTCGGGCGTCTACGACATCGAGGCGATCAAAAGAAATCCGGCCTGGGCCCGAGTGAGCGAAAAGGGCCGGCGCGATCCCAAGAATACTTCGGTCTTCGGTCCCTACGTGGATGCCCATCTGCTTCCGCAATTGCGCGAACTGCGCGAGATCCACGGGGTCGACGGCTACTGGCTCGATGGCGAATGTTGGGCGGCCGATCGCGATTACGGACGGAAAGTTCTACGGGAATTTCGCCGTCGGACGGGAATTCAAAACGTCCCGCGTCAGCCGGGTGATCCTTATTACTTTGAGTTTTCAGAATTCTGCCGGGAAGGTTTTCGCCAATACGTGAGGCATTATCTCGAGGAGATTCATCGGCAGTGTCCCGGCGTGGAAGTCACGAGCAATTGGATTTTCAGCTCTTTCATGCCCGAACGGGTGAGCGCGCCGGTCGATTTTCTTTCCGGCGATTACAACCCGATCGACAGCGTCAACTCCGCGCGATGGGAAGGCCGGTGCCTGATGCATCAGGGCAAGCCGTGGGACCTAATGGCGTGGTCCTTTGGCAGCGTGGCACCCGATTCCTGCCGGACCACCAAGCCGGTGGCGCAACTCCAGCGCGAAGCCGCCTGTGTCGTGTCGCTGGGAGGCGGATTCCAGATGTACTTCAACCAGCGCCGGGATGGCACGATCCGCGAGCAGCACCTGGGACTCATGGAGCAAGTGGCGCAATTTTGCCGTGAACGGCAGGCGATCTGTCACCGGGCCGAAAGCGTTCCACAGGTGGCCTTGCTCTATTCCACCCCGGCGCTCTACCGAAGCCTCAAGCGGCTTTTCGCGCCATGGCATGGGGAAGTCGAGGGTATCCTGGGAACGCTGCTCGCCTTGTTGAATAATCATTTTCACGTCGATGTTCTTGGCGAGCATCATCTCGCGGGACGGATGCAGGACTTTCCGCTCATCGTGATTCCGGAATGGGGATTTCTGGAGGAACCTTTCCGGCGGGAATTGCTGAGTTACGTCCGCCAGGGCGGCAAGCTTCTGGTCATCGGTTCCAAGGCGGTGCCGCTTTTTTCCAAGGAACTGGGCATCCGCGTGCAGAGCGAGGCGGAGAAGAAGAGCCGCTGGCTGGAGAAGGATGGAAAACTGGCCGGTCTGGCCGGCGCCGGTCTCGCCTTCACGGCCGGTCGAGGCGCGCGCATTTGGGCCCGGTGGCACGAGAGCGACGATCTGAAATCGCCGTCCCATCCGGCCGCGGTGACGCGAAAGCTGGGCCGAGGTGAGATCGCTGGACTGGCGCTTGATTTCGGCGCGCGCTATCGGTTTCAGAAAACGGCCCAGGCGCGCGAGATCTTTGGGGCGCTGGTGCAACATCTCTTCCCAAATCCGGCGGTGAAGGTCGAGGGCTCGCACGACGTGGATGTCATGGTGATGAAAAAGGAGGGCAGGTTGCTCATCAACCTCCTGAACGTTTCGGGGCCGCACGACAACCGGGATTGCTATACCTTCGACGAGGTCGCCCCGCTCGGGCCGCTGACGCTGAAGATTCAAGTCGCCGCCCGTCCCCGGCGCATCCGGCTTCAGCCTGAAGGTCGGCGGCTTTCGTTCCAGTGGAAGCAGGGGACGGCGACGGTGGTTGTCCCTCGGCTCGACATTCATGCGGTGCTGGAAATCGGATGATAGTCTTATTCCCAATGCTTCAAGCCTGGACCAATTTCCCATAATGGTGGGGGTAACTGGCCGTCGTCCTGAGCTTGTCGAAGGATCAGCCTCCGTTGACTTTCACGGTTTGCAAGGATATCTCTCTCTAAAATCGGGTGCGGCCGGAAGCTGATCCTTCGACAAGCTCAGGATGACTGACTTAAATGGAAGCGAATCTAGCCGCAGTCCGACGCGTTATTTCGCCGCGTCAGTTCCCTGGCTCGCCATGCCGAAGCCGGAGGCGTCCGAGTTGTCCGAGCCGGTGCCGAAGAGCATCATCTGGCTCTTGCGCCCGACGCCGCCCTTGCCCGGACCATTGATGCCGAGATCGAAGCCGAAGGGCTGGCCGGTTGTCCGCGTGGCGCCGAGCGACTTCCAGGGAATCTGAATCGCCATCCAGTATTTCGAGGCGGACGTCCGGCCGGCAACCGCGGTGACTCCATCCAGTTTGCCGAATTTTTCCGAGGCATCCGCGATCTGGATCGGCTCCGGCGCGGCCGATGCCTCCGGAGCTTTCAGCAGCAATTGATGCACGCCCGAACTGTAGGGAGCGCTGCCCAACCCCGCGTCCGGCGCACGGCCATCGAGGAAAAGTTCGACGCAGGATCCTATGACACCCGGCCAGATTTTCGGCGCGTTCAGATTCACATCCAGCACGTCGATATAGACAAAAAGATCCTGGGCATTCGAAGCCAGCCGGACTTCGCCGGATAATTCACCCGGCCCCTTCCAATCTTTTTCCTCCTGCAGGGAAGCCAGCAGCGGCGGGCGACCGATCATGACCTGGTCGGTCTGGTCGATCTTGAAGGACGGTTTCACATCCTGCCATGAGGACGCTTGATCCCAGCTGAAATTGTCCGCGACCGCCGGGACGGTAAGCGTGGGGCGCACGTCGATGCTGATGGGAAAGGCAAACGGCGTTCCATCCGGAAGTTTCAGGGAAGCCTCGACTGTGTAGGAGCCCTTCTTGGTTCCAGGCGGAATTTCGCAAGTCCCGTTGACGACCTGCCGCTTACCCGGGTCGAGAGAAAAGTCGCTTGCATCCAGCGTCACTTTCCATCCGGACGGCGGCGCAAGCTCCACGCTTCCCTGCCAGGCTTGAGGGTATTTGTTGACCACGGTGAAATGAAAACCTGCAGAGCTTCCGGAGACTTGCTGCGAGAGCGCAATCACCGGCGAGGGCAGGATTTGAAAGCCGGGCTGACTGAAATGAAGGTAGACCGGCTCGTCATCCAGCTCCAAACGGAAGAGTCCCTTGCCCAAGGCGCCCGTGGTGGTCAGCATTTTCTTTTGTCCCAACATGGTGACCAATTCGACCTCCGATCCTGGCGCCTGGATCAAGGCACTGCGCTTGCCCATTGGCGACCAGACGACCGCCACCTCGCCGCCGTTGGCCTTGGGGAAAACGCCGCCCATCAAGCCCTCCTGATTCACAGGCCGACCCTGCAGTTGGTTGGCGCCCTTCAGTTGTTCGGTCAACACGCCAATCGCCAGCGTGAAGAGACTCGGCGTGCGCACGCCGTCCTTGGTCGCCGAGATAATCGCCCAGCAGGAATAAGGACCGTTTTGGGTCCACCAATCGGTCGAGGGCCAGTCGGGGTTGTAACCGAAAAAGGTGAAGTACTCCGCCTTGGCGAGGAAGTTGTAGGTCGCATTGCGGATCACGGAAATGCCTCCGCTCCGTTCGTCAATGGCATGGAAGGGCCAACCCGTTTTGACGAAGAGATTAGGCGTCCCGGCCTTTACCAGTTCCTCGAGCCGGGCGGGGGAAATTGCATGATCCGCCTCCTCGCGCAGGGCGACGTAGGTGCCGGTCTCGGAGTTGAGCAAGTGCATCGGATGCCCGGAATTCGCGATCAACTTGTCCACTTCGGCAAGCTTGGCCGGGAGGTTGGCCGTCTCCGGCATGTTCGGCGTCACGTAAGTATGGATGGAGACGCCGTCCATCACACCGGGGCCGCCCAGGGCGAAAACTTTGGTCATCCAGGGCAGGAAATCCCCGGTGCCGCAGATGCCGTAAACGCGCGCGTCAGGATCGACCGCATGCACTTCCTCCGTCACGGCGCGGGAGATCTCCACGTAATCTTCCGGCGGGATTCCGGAATGGGCCATCGGCTCATTCTCGATTTCGTAGAGGTGGATTTTCCCTTTGTAGCGAAGCGCCACCGTCTTCACGAATTTGCGGTAAAGATCCAGCTTGGGAAATCCGCCGAGGGTTCCAAACCCCAGCGTCCTCATGTGCTCGGGCGGGTAGGATCGTTCCCGCGCCCAGTCGAAATAGGGCGTCGATTGGAAAGAAACGTAGCTGGTCAAGCCCTGCGCGATGGCCCAATCCACGCGGCGGCTCCAGTTCCATTGCTCCGGCGGGGTGTCGGCTGTCATGCCGGGATCCTTGTCCCAGGGCGGACCCATCACGGTACCCCAATAAATATAATTGGTCGAGAGATCGACGGGCAACGCATCGGGCCAGCAGCCGAAGAGGTTCCGCGCGGAATCGTGCAGACCGAACTTGGGCGTGCCCTTGGGTTCGTTGCGATCTTCGACAAAAAGAAAATGCCGGTTGGCGGCATACACCGGCTGCAGGGAGCTCGAATGGATCGCCAGATGGTAGACATCGCTGGAAAGCGGCGTCGGGAAAGCCAGCGGCATCATCACGGCGGATTGGGCCGGAATCTTGAGCTGCTGGCTCCATTCCTGGTGGCTCTGGTTTGCTTCGCCGGCCAGACGGTAATCGAAGGTCACGGACTGTTCCTGTGCGCCGCCATTAATCACCTGCACCGTGGGGCAATCCCGCTTCGCGCGGTCCTGTGAAATCACATAGGTATCGAAGCCGAAGAACCGCGCGGTGACGTCCTGGCTGTCCGGCCGCGGTTCCATCCGGGCCGCGTAACCATCTTCCCAATCGAGCGAGAATTTTCCCTCTCCCTCGATTTTCAACTGAGTCACTTGGGCGGTTTGCAGGCTGACGGTTTTAAAATGAGGGAGCGCGGGAAGGGCGATCTTGACCGTCTCTCCACTTGCGAGGCTAAGCCGAGCCCCGGTTTGGTCCCATTGAAGTTCAACCTGGCTCCAGGACTTCGGCAGGGCCGCTTGGAACGGCGCCGAGGCCACCACTTTTCCGCCGTCGAGCAGGACGAGAGCGGGAAGGCCGCCCTTCGCCGCTGCGGCCACGCGTAGAATGAGACTCACTTTTCCGTCGCTCAGCGTGAGGATGTCCTTGGCTTCGCGGCGACCGTTGTCCCGCACCTGCGCCTTCAGGGTTCCGCCCGCGGCGAACTGGACGTAAGGCGCCAGGGCGTAATCAAAGATCGCTTCCGCCTCCATGCATTTCCCTCCGTCAGGTCGGTCGACCGGAGAGATACAGGGCACGCGCGGATTATAGGAGGTCTCCGAGTCGGGATAGATTTCGAAGGAGGGGGTGGTCGTCGGAGTTGACGGAGCGATGTCCGCCCGGAGATTTATTCCTCCGGCAAAAACCAGCGGGAGCACAAAAGCAGGGACCGAAAGCAGGGGAATCCAGCGAGCCATAAATTGCCTCATGAGAATGGGGATGAGTTTAGTTGGTCTTGAGAACAAGCGCCGGGTCCTTGAAAAAGACGGTGGCCTGCCCATCTGAAAATACCAGTCCCAGGCGGACGCCCACTTTCTCGGCATTCTCGGGCAGGGTGATGGAACCTTCCACTTTTTGCCAAGCATCCGACAGGTCGGGAACCGGGGCGATCTCCTGGAGGTTCAGCCACTTCCCCGCCTGATCCATGAAGAACAGGGCGACGACCATATGCGCACTTCCGCTGGTCAGCGTGCCCTTGGTCATGACGCTCAGGTTATAGGTCGCGCCGGGAGAGCAGATGATGGGATGGGTCTGCCACCACATCTGGGCCGCGTGGATGGATTCGGAAGAGGTGACCGAGAGATAACGATGACCATCGGTGTCGGTATTGACCGAGCCATCGACCTTCCCCTTGATGAGAGGATTATCGTTCACAATCCAGGTCGAGAATTCCCAATTGTTCACCTGCTTGCCATTTCCATCGGAGAAGTCGGCGTTGGGGATTAAGTTTTCCTGCGCCCGTGCGAAGGTAATCAGCCCGGAAAGGGTCAGGGCTAAAAGGAAGAGGGTTTGGGTGATTCGCTTCATCGTCGATGTTCTCCGCTCCGTGAGTTCCGCGTTCGAGCGGGTTTATTGTTATATAATAGACTAACGCTTTCCTTGCGACACTGGCGACTCACAGGCTCGATGTCAACTCGGTATAGCTCTTAAGCTAGATGGAGTCTGGGAAATCAGACCTAGCTCTCAACTGACATATAACAGCTAAGAAGATAATGGCATTTCCAAATGGAAGCCGAGGTGTGGAATCGCGCACGAGACGACTCTCTTGATGTGCCTGGCTGAACGGAGGCTGTTCCAGCGCTATCAGGCCTGGAGTTGCTCGGCCGGGGCGTTGTTTTTGGGATTGAGGCGCTGGTGTTCGAGGTAAAAATGCCCCATCTGAATCGCATGACTGAGAACCTCGGCTGCGCTGATCCCCTCCAGCAAGCTCCGCCACACCTGCCCGCCAAAGACATTGATCGCCATGTAATAGCGGTTCTTGGCGAGTTCGAAGGGAGAGGATCTCTTCAAGACCTCCGCCACCCAGGCCGGGTCCGCGGCCATTTTGGGCTGCTCGGTATCGACCAGGTTCGCGCCAAAGTTTCCGGTGGCGATGAAGCGCTGCTGGCTTTCCTTCCGAAGAAGAAACATGAGCAGGTTAAGACTTTCCACCGGCTGCTCCGAGTGGCGGGAGATGGTGCCAACCCGCGGCCAAAGAAAGAACGTATCGTCGCAGCAAAGAGTCGGATAAGCCTCAAGCGAAAAGGGAAGCTTGAGCTGGGAAAACTCCCAATAATCGACGCTGTAACCCATGAAGAAGGGAAGAAGGCCCTTCCGGAATTCCTTGCGCATGATCCGCAGCTTGTCGTGGTGATGGGAGGCGCGCTGACAGCGTCGGGCGAAGGAAAGCAGGTCTTCCGTGGCCTTGAGCAGCTCCGGTCCGGGCACCGGATTTTTCTCATCCTTGTCGAACAGGGTCAGAAAATCACTGATGTGCCCGCCGAGGAGAGTGACGGGCTCCTGGACGGAAAACGGCTTCGGATCGAAGCCTTGACGCGCGAGTTCCGGCGCGACTTGGTCCAGGTACGCCGATTGAGCGGCGAAAGTTTTATACGTCGGCACCGGCAGGCCCAGGCGGGCTAGGAGCTCGGGATTATAGAAAAGAAAATAAGTCCGGTGATAAAGGGGAAGCTGGCCCTCGCGCGTGGTGGGAACCGGCAGAGCTGCCCGCGTGATGCCGCCGATATCGAGAATATCGTTCACCTCGGCGGGATAGTTTTTCTCCGTGATCTTCCAGTTGTAACATTCGTAGACGTCCAAGGGCGGTGTATGCTGCGGAGGATTGGCGCCGAAGTGGAGGGTCGGGTAGGCGTTCGGATGCTTCTGGCAAAATTGTTCAGCCAGTTCCATCCAGAATTTTTGCTGATGGGGCTTCGCGCTGTCCGTCCCAAAACTGAAGCCGAAATGGAAGGGATGTCCCGGCCCCTGCGGAGAGGAGCCTGGAAACGAATCCGCCGGATGATCGCTGATATCATCCTGGTCCCGGACGAAGACCCCCGCGCGGGGTTTGCTATAGAGAACTCCTTCGTGGATCAGTTCGGTGACGGCCTTCTGGATAGTGACGAGAGAGGAGCCCATGCACAGGGCCAAGTCGCGAATGCCGGGGAGTCGTGTGTCGGGAGGAAGCTCCTGCGCCGCACTCGAAAGGATCTTTCGAAGCGTGGGATATTTGGTGGCGGTCGGGCCAAAGTGCGCCAGGTCCTTCGCTTTCGTCGAAAGAACGGCCAGGATGTCCTGTTTCGAAACAGTCACGGCCTCGTCGCCCGATAGCTCTTTTCTCTCCGCTTTACTTTTTTCCAGCATCGCAGGAACGACTATAACGCATTGCAGCAGCGAATGTCAGAAAAATTTCAGGCTTGGCCATCTGGAAAATAACATCGGGGGATAGAATGCCCATTGCGACCTCACGCATCGGGTGAAACCGCGTCTGCCTTGATGCAGATTCGTGCCCCGGAAATTAAATTCCGCACGGCAAAGATTTTTGCCGCCATCCGGCGAATGGGCGGGGGAGAAGTGATAGATCGAGCAAATGAAGCCGATTCGTGCCGCGTCATTGGTTCCGGGCGAACTGGGCCCGTGCCATCGTCATTAACTTGTTTGCCATTCTGGATGGCGCGATGTCTCCTGCCAAAAGTAAAAGCAGCGAATTTGCTTAAAAATGAGCGCAAAGTCACCCATCACAGCAACGCCGCCTTCGAATCGGGGTTTAGAGAAGGGATGTTGGTTGGGAATGAGGTGCTTCTGTTGTGCTATAGCAGAATGAAAAAGCTCATTCAGAATGAGTGATCGAGTGAAAACACCTCAATACTGGATTGACAACGTAAATTCCACGTGACATAATTCCCGAGCGATTTCTGTCCTCGAATAGACGTTGATATAGGGCAGATTGGCAAGTCCACCTCTCTTTTATATGCCGTCTTCGCTTCCTCAAATGTCGCTTTTTTTTCCTGAGAGAATTGTGGTGTGGTCGGGCATCTGGGACTTGGCTGAGATTCGATCACTCCAATTTCTAGGTTACACGTGTGATCTATATAGGAGATTAATTTTCTGACCCTTTTTGCTCTTCACCCTCCCTCCCTGATGGAGCGAGACCTGAAATCGAGAGCCGATCGGGCGGCTCGCGCCTTCAGTCTCGTGGAAGTGGTCCTTGCCCTGGGTATCATTTCCTTTGTCCTGCTGACGGTCATGGCGCTGATGTCCACCGGTTTGGGGACGATGCGGCTGGCGATGGACGATACCAAGGAAAGCCAGATCACCCGCCAGTTGACCGGCCAAATCCTGCTGACGCCTTTCAGCCAGCTCGGCACCACCTTTTCGGGAAAGACCTACTTCTATGACGACGAGGGCTCCTTTTTGACCAATACACCGATGTCGGCACCGGCCACCACCCGTTACTGGGCCACCACGACGGTGACCAATTCCGCTTATCCGGGGGCGACCGTCTCGGCTATCTCAAGCAGCCTGGTGGATATCCAACTCCAGATCATCAGTGCGCCGAGCGCCACGGCGAAGAGCCAGACGACGAATATTTTCAACATCGAGGTACCTAATTCAGGTAGCTGACCATGGCCCTTCATCCCCATCCCAGCCGGGTCTCGTCGTTCACCCTCGTGGAGCTGCTCACGGCGGTCGCGGTGCTCACGATAATTCTCGTGATGGTCGTTTCCATCACCGGCCAAGCCTCGAGCATCTGGAAGAGTTCGACCGGCAAGATCGAGGCCTTTCAATCCGCCCGGATCGGCTTCGATCTTCTCACCCGCAACCTGAGCCAGGCGACGTTGAACACCTATCTCGATTACGATAATTCCACCAATCCCCAGTATTACCTGCGGAAATCGGAGCTGGCCTTCATCAGCGGTCCCGCCGGGGCGGGCACCATGCCGGGAATGGCGGGTTGCGGGGATGCTGTGTTCTTTCAGGCGCCGCTCGGCTACGCGACTAACACGACCCTGGACAGTGGATTGGATTCGGTGATGAACACGTGCGGCTACTACGTGAGTTTCACGACCAACAACACGATTCCCTCCCACGTCGTGACGACGGACAATCCTTACCGCTACCGCCTGATGCAATTGCTGGTCCCCTCGGAGGCCGACACGATCTACACCCTGGCGGCGGGCAACGCGGGCTGGTTCTCCAGCTTCACCGCCCAGGCGCGGCCCGTGGCCGACAATATCATCACGCTGCTGGTCCGCCCGCAGGATCCCAGTGCCACGCCGATGGACATCAACCCCAATTACACCTACGACTCGACCACCAACGCGACGGCGACGCCGCAACCGGCGACGGCCAACCAGATGCCTCCCTTCGTGCAGGTGACCATGGTCGCCATCGACGAGACCGCCGCGAAGCGGCTGGACAATGGTTCCACTCCGCCTTCGGTCATCAGCTCGGCGCTCACGACCGGAGGGCGCTTCACCAGCACCGTCAATTATGACACCGACCTCAGTGGCCTGGAGTCCGACCTGGATCGGGCCCATATCCGGTACACGGTCTTCTCCAGTGCCGTACCCATCCGCGAATCGAAATGGACCAAATGAATAACTTCTCACGCCGCGGCTTCACCTTGGTTGAAATGTTGGTGGTGGTCGCGATCGTATCGCTGCTGGCGGCAATGACGATTCCCGCAGTCAACACCGTTCTCAACGGCACGAACATCAACCGCGCGGGGGAGTTGGTCGGCGACCAGATACGGATCGCCCGTCAGGAGGCGGTGACGAAGAACCGCGAAGTGGATGTCCGCTTCTATCATCTGGTCAACGGCTCCACCACCGGTTGGACCGGCCTGCAGGTCTGGCGGGTCGAGCAGACGGCCACCGGCGCGAGCTATGTCGCCGTCGGCAAAGTGATTACCTTGCCGGCGGGCATTATCATCTCCGATCCCGACAGCACGTCCTTATCGCCGCTGCTCAACGCCGACGCGTCGATGACAGGGACGTCGACGGTCACCAGCTTCGGAAACGTCGCGTACCGTGGGTTCAGCTTCCGGGCGGACGGCTCGCCCGAGAGTGTCGTCTCCGATTCCGATAACTTCCTCACGCTGCAAGGCGTGAAGGCGGCGGGAAGTCCTCCCGCGAACTACTACACGATTCAAATCAATTCCGTCACCGGCAAAGTGATCGTTTATCGGCCATGATCCCGCCCCGCCATTCCCGCTCCGGCTTCGCCCTCGTCATCGTCCTCGGCATTCTTGTCCTGCTCGTCGCGCTGGTCATCGGTTTTCTTCTCAGCGCCGCCACCGAGCGGACGGCGGCGTCCAGTTACAAGTCCTCCGTCTTCGCGCGGCAATTGGCGGACACGGCGGTGAGTGTGGTCCAGGGACAAATCAACGTGGCCACGACCCAGGGTTCCAACGTCGCCTGGGCCTCGCAGCCGGGCATGGTGCGGACGTTCGATTCCGGCGGGGCGCTCATCAACGCCTACAAGCTTTATTCGGCGCCGAACATGATTTCCAGCACGTTCAGCCTTCCCGTCGATGCGCCGCCCGCGAATTGGGCGGCCTCTCCCGCGACGTGGACGGATCTCAACGCGCCCGTGGAGGTCAACGGGACCAATATTTATCCCATCCTCGATCCGAGTGCGACCGCCGACGGTTTCTCCATCACGGCTGCGCCGGGTGCCACTGCGAATCAGGGAGCGCCCATGCCGGTGCAGTGGCTCTATGTCTTGCAGGATGGCAGCCTGGTCGCATCGACCGGCAGTGGTAATACGGCCACGGTGGCCGAGACATCCGCGAATCCCATTGTGGGCCGCGTGGCTTTCTGGACGGATGACGAATCCTGCAAGGTGAACATCAATACCGCCAGCGAAGGAACTTACTGGGACGTGCCGCGGGCGCAGACGGCGCAGGAACAAGCCTTCGCCAATTTCCAGCCAGCGCAAAATGAATTTCAGCGCTATCCGGGGCATCCGGCCATGGTCTGTCTTTCGAACGTGCTTTTTCCCAATACCTCTCCGCTTAACTCGGGGGCGACCACTCCCGCTCCTCTCACGCAGAGTCAATACGACGCCATCTACTCGATCGTGCCTCGCATCATCGGTGGCGGATCAACCGAAGGCACGGTGATGGCGGGGGGCATCCTCACTCCCGACTCCGACCGGCTCTATGCCAATATCGAGGAGCTGATCTTCAACCCCGCCCGCGGCGCGAACACCGGCCTGACGAAGACGCAGCTTCAGCAGGCGAAATTCTTTCTCACCGCCCATAGCCGCGCGCCCGAGACCAATCTCTTTAACCTGCCGCGCATCGCCTGCTGGCCCATCGACTCCACCTACGATCCGAAGACGAACCCGACCAGTCCCTACACCACGGCCTTCGACCGTCTGATCGCCTTTTGCTCCACCGTCGGCGACACCACCAAGGCGGGCTCCTATTATCCCTACTACTTTCAGCGCCACGACTCGACCAGCCCCACCAACGACATCGCCATCCCGCGTAATGTTCAACTTTACAGCTATCTCCAATATCTGACCGGGCAGGCGATCCCCGGATTCGGTGGGAATTTTCTCTCCAAATACAGTGACGACCGCAACCAGATCCTGACGGAAATGTTCGACTACATCCGCTCGACCAATCTCTCCGATGTCAGTCTCACCGCCGGCGATCAGTTTACCCCGCCCACGCCGACGGCAGTAGGCTCCTTTCCTCCGGCGGGGCACGGATTTGTCGCCGCCACTCATTACACGCCTCCGGGCAGTTCCATCACGACCCAGGGATTTGGGCGGGACTATACGCTCTCCTCTGCGGGAATCGGGTTCATTTGTAATGCGGATGGCAATGATCCCGCCCCGGGGACGGTGAACGATGTCGGTTTCAACAGCAATAATCCCACTGCCAAAGTGGTGCCGGTAGGTGCCACGAACGTAACCATACCGGCCAATCTTGTCCTCGGCGGAGTGGCTCTCAAGCCCAATCAAAAATATATCCAGGCCATCTTCATTCCTGAATTCTTTTCCGTCATGGCCGGCTTCACCGATATTGGAATGAACATGCAGATTCAGGTCTCCGGCTTGAATCAGTTGAGCGTTACCTGCGGCGGATCGACAGTGTCTCTTTTTTCCCAAGTCTTGGACACCGACTCGGGCTCGTACACGTACTATCCGGGCAGTGCCTTCGGGGGTTTTTCTGGCGGAGGCAATCCGAACTGGAAATATTTTGGATATCAGCAAGGATCGCCCGCTCGGGGGAATATTCCGGCTGATGCCCTGAATGCCTACATCAAGGGATTCTATCCCTTTATCGGGACACCGGGGATCATCACGGCTCCCGCTGGTAGCACGATGGCGTTCACGGGAGGGACGGTTACGGTCAAGATTTACTCGGGCGCGACCAGCGGGCTGACGCCGGCGAATTTAATTCAAACCATCAACCTGAAATTTCCCTCCAGTACTTTCGCCGTTCCCTCCCTGGTCACAACCACGACGGCGGCCATGAGTACGGACTCCACCGCAACCACGCCACAAAATTGGTGGAGCTTCTCCGCAAAGGGATCCGTGGCCGGATCTCCGGGGCGCCTGAATTATATTGCCCAATCGTATGATTCGTCCCCCCGTTCGGGCACATTTCTGCTTCCGGGCCCCGATGTCTTGCAGACGGTGCTGCCCGCCCATGGCGATTTCCGGTTGGTGGCAGGTACCAATGTGGTTCCGGCGGCGTCAGGGACGACTGCCTCGCCGACTGTTCCCGGTGCCGCCTTTTTCCCCCATCGCTACTATGGTACAAAATCGATGGCCTCGAACCTGACCAACGCGAGCGACACACAGTATCTCGATCCGGGATTTGACACGGGTGGAAGGTATAACAGCGCCCTTACGTATAGCCCCGGCATCATCTATCCCGACATTCCTTCCAACGTCGCGGGCGACCCAATCCTCTCTCCGCAAATCACGGGCGATTTCGACGATTATCTGCCCCACTTCATCGACGGGCCTTTTATCAATAAACCGGATGAGGGCAGCAGGCCCGCCGCCGGCACGACTCCTTATTTTTATAGCAGTCATCTTGAAAGTACTTCGACTTTCTTTTCGCCCAACCGCGAGATTCCGTCGCCGGGCATGTTCGGATCACTGCCCACCGGCGTGGTGAAGGGGGTTCCCTGGCAGACTCTGCTTTTCCGGCACCAGCTGGGCCATTTCGGCGCGACCAGTCCCGAGGATCATCTGTTCATGGATCTATTCTGGATGCCGGTAGTGGAGCCTTACGCGATCAGCGACCGGTTTTCCACGGCTGGGAAGATCAACATGAACTACCAGATCCTGCCCTTTACTTACATCAAGCGGTCGACTGGATTGCAGGCCTTGTTCAAGTCCGAGATGGTCGCGGCGGTGCCCAATGCAGACGTGAATAATAATACCTACAAATCCAACTCGGGCACGCCCTCCGCGGATAAATTCCGCTTGCCGATCGATAGCAATACGACGCTTTCCCAATTCGATACGAAATTCTCCAGCGGCGACATCTTCAAATCAGCCAGTGAGATTTGCGACATGGATATCATCCCGCAGGGCCAAACGGTGTCGAGCATGAGTACCTTCTGGACCACGAACGCCGCCACGGCGGAGAACTTGCGCGAAAAAATCTACACCACGCTCTATCCCCGGCTGACGACGAAATCGAATACGTTCACCGTTCACTTCCTCGCGCAGGCCCTGAAAAAAATCCCGGGCAGCGCGGTGGGAACCTGGACGGAGGGCAGGGATGCCATCACCGGAGAGTACCGGGGCTCCGCCATCATCGAGCGGTTCATCAACGCCACCAACACGAATATTCCCGATTACGCGGCGGGTGGCGCGGCCATGGGCAGCCTTCCCACTCTGGACACTTTTTACAAGTGGCGCGTCATCTCCAACCGTCAGTTTGCTCCCTGATTGGATGACGAAAAAGATCATGAAAAATAAGCCCGCCGCCGAATCAAATTTCTTTTTCAACGCTCCGACTCTTCTCCATGCCGGGATTATGGAAACCGGTAAATCTATTCTTTAAAAAGACGAAAAAAGCGTTGACGTTGTCGCCTTCTTTAGCTAACAATCTGCACTGCTATCTGTTATAGAGCAACCGGTTTAACACCTCACTGGCCTCTCTCTTCCCCCATGAAAAATCCCAAGACCATCTGTAACAACCTGAGCGTTTTTACCAGCCGAATCTTTTCAAGTCGCCTCCACGGTGCTGTCGCGGTGGGGGCTCTCCTCGCCTTAGGGCAGGTCGTTTGCTGTTCTAGTGCGCAGGCCGCCCCCGTGACCCTGACGGCCTCAGACACGAGCCCCAACAGCAGCTTCAATGCAGCAGGAAACTGGTCGAATGCCGTAGCACCCGGGGCCGGGAATAGCTATTTCGTGATCGGGGATACGCTTCTGACTCCTCATACGAACGTGAATACGACCTTTGGTGGAGATTCTCTTACCATTGGAGATGGATCAACGGCTGGCAGCGTTCTCGGGCTGAATGGCATTGGGAACTATGCAGCCACGCCCGCGACCTCCGTCTACACGATCAACAACCTTAGCCTCAATGATGGAACAATTACGGCGATTACGAGCAATAACGAGGTCACCGGAAACACGCTTACCCTGCTTTCGGGTGGAGGCACGATTGATCAGAACGGGAATCAGACCATTGATATCGGTTCCGTAATCACCGGTTCCGGAACCTTGGATCTGACCAACAGCGGCGCCGCCGCCAGCACCGGGCAGATTATTCTGGCGGTTGCGAACACCTATACGGGGGCGACCACGATTGAAGCGAACACCCGGGTGAAATCGGGCAAGGCTTTTGGAAATAGCTCAAGCGTGACCTTGGTTGGCAGCGGAGCCTTCTGGAATTTTGCCTCGGGAACTGCCACCGTCAACAACCTGAGTGGTGTGGCCGGAACGACCATCGACAGCCAAATCAGCTTGGGCGGTTCGACTCTGACCATCAATGAGACCACTAATGGCACGTTCGCGGGCAATATCATCAATAGCGCTACGGGCGGCACCTTCCATCTAACAAAAATCGGCTCGGGAACCCTGACTTTGTCGGGGACCAATACTTACAACGGCAATACCCTGGTCGGGAACGGCGTTCTGGATCTCGATGGCAGCACGGGCTCGATCTTGGGCACCTCGGCGCTGAACCTCTTCGGCGGCACCTTCCTCTACGATAATACCAACAGCGCCGCCGTGGCGAAATCGCAGAACTTTGGAGCGAATGCCGCCTCTCTCGGCGACAACACCATTCAAACGATCAAAGGCGGAGCCTCAAGTGCCGCTCTTACCCTTGCATCGTTGACTGCGCGCAGCCAGGGGGCCACCCGTAACTTTATCGTGACCGGCGGCACGAATGGCAGCACTAACGGCATTTACGTGACTACTGCCACCGCGGGAATGCTCTCTGCGGGTGATTTCTTCAATGGATCCAGTTACGCCTACGTGGACACGACAGGCTCAACCCCCTTTGTCCGCGCGGCGGTCTACGGAACGGACGCCACGTTCGTCATCAGCAATGCCGGCGCGACCATGACCAACAACGCGACCAACAACTATCAGGTCAACTCCTCGATCACCGGGCAGGCCGCGGCCTCGGAGAACACAATTCAATTCACGGGGACATCCGAAAATGACCTGACCCTGACCGGAAACCTCACGCTATCCGGCGGCTTGCTGCGCTCGGGTGGGGGAGCGACGGTGATCAGCGGCGCCGCGATTGCGGTGACTGGTTCCACGGGGCTCGTTTTCCGCACCGATTCGGCCGCGGACAGCCTGACCATCAATTCGGTGGTCGGAGCCGGTAGCGCCAGTACCAGCAACAGCCTGACCAAGAGCGGGGCTGGAACATTGACGCTCGGGGCCAGCAATACCTATCTCGGCAATACTTATATCGATGGAGGCGTCCTTAGTGTTTCAAAGGACGCCAACCTGGGCAATGCGGCCCAAGCCAACACCCAGGTTATCATCAACAACGGAACCCTCGAAGCCACGGCGACTTTTGGGTTATATAATGTGACGGCAGGGGCGGAAAATCGCGGCGTGGAAATCGGCAACACCGGCACCATTGACGTGACGGGGACGAATACCCTGACTGTCGCCGGGGCGATCACCAATCAAAATTCCTCAATTCCTGGCACTCTGGTCAAGACCGACACCGGTACACTGGCCCTGACGGGTGCCAATACGTATACCGGCGGTACGATCGTGCAAGGCGGTAACCTCAATGTGAACAACACCGCCGCCGGTTCTTCGGCTACCGGCACCGGCGCGGTCGATGTGCAGACTGGCGCCACCATCAGCGGCGGCAACAACACGGGGGCAACAACCTCGAACGGCTCGGCCACGTTGGGTGTCTACGCCGCCAACGTGCAGGGCATGATCGGGGGAGCGCTGACGATTGAAAGCGGCGGTCACCTCGCTGCCGGCAATGGCGGCGTCGGGACCATCACCACGGCCAGTCTCACCCTGACTTCGGGCTCGATTCTCGATTACGAATTCAACAACACCGCCAATGATTTTACGGCGGTAACCGGCGCCCTGACGCTCAATGGCGGCAGTTTCAATCTCTACCAGGAAGGCACGGTCACGGCCTTCGACAAGGTCGGAATCTATGACATCATGAGCTATTCCTCGCTGAACGGCGCGGGCATCGGCAGCCTGAGTGTGGCCAATGAGCAGGCGGGCTTTAACTATACTTTCATTGATGATACCGCCGACGACTTGATCCAACTGGATATCACCGCGGCCGTGCCCGAGCCCAGCACCTGGATGCTCCTGCTCGGCGGCGGGGTGGTCCTGGCGTGCTACCAATTCCGTCGTCGGCAAATTGGCGTTTAAAACTCTCTCTCGGAGCCGCGATCTCTGGCCTCGGCACAGTCGAAATGAGAAACCTTTCAGGTGCTTCGAGGCGGAGCTAGACGGCGTAAGCTTTTTCACGCACAGGAGAAATACCCCTGTGCTCCTGCGCGGCCTTTTCGCCGGGCGGCTTACAAATACGCGGCTTGCGTAAAACGCTTTTTACGTAAATAACTTGGCCTTTCAAGGGCGAGAAACAGGCGCCTTCATTTTGAGCGCGCCATTATTGGTGGCCGGAAGTCAGATGCCACCAACCCTGAAACCCAATATAGAAGGCCATCAAAATTAAAATCGCACTCGATAGATAAGGGAGTTTGCGAGCGATTTTTCCAAACCCGCTGAATCTCTTTTCAGCATGGCGCAAGCTCCAGGCCGCAAGCGCGCCTGTGGCCACAAGCGTAAATGCCAAGCCCGCGCTAAAGGAGAGAACCATGAAAATTCCCAAGGCGAAGCGCTTCAACTGTAGGCAGACCAGCACAATGGTGAACGCAGCCGGACAGGGCAAAAGTCCGCCGGTGAGGCCGAAGAGAGCGATCTGTCCATTGGTGACGGTTCGGTTTGCAAACCGTTTTTCGATTTCGGTAGCATGAGCGAGTTCATGCGCATCCTGATAGCCCTCTCCATGTGGCTCATGGGAATGAGAATGGCCTTCAACGACCTCAATGACATAACTATGAGCGTGATCGCCATGGGACAGTCGTAGGGTCACGGTAAACTGATGCGGCTCTGGAATCGAGGTGGTCGATTCCAGACAGTCTTCCTTTGGGTTCAACGCAAAGACCTGGATCGTGCCGTCCGGACGCAGGGTTTCCAAAGAAACTGCTTGGGCCTCGGGGAGCTTTGCTGGAGTACCATGATCGTAGAATTTCAACCGAAAGACCGGCGGTACGCCTTCCTCGAAGACCTCAAGCTTTACCGAACCATGTCCGGTTTGAATCCAATGCTCTTCGGCATGTTCGCCGTGATGATGGTCATGTCCGGATTCAGCCTTGATGTCCCTGTAAGTTCTCCAAGCCATCCACAAAGCGAGAGCTAGGATCACGAAAGCCGAGACCAATTGGAAATAAGGTTCGGTGGATTCAGCGTTGAACTGGCTACCGTAATGGAGCGCGGTAACCGCTAGGAGCCAAATAATCAGACTATGTGAAAAGGCGGCACAGAGCCCCAGAAGCACGGCTTGTAGCACGGTGCCGCGGATCGCAATGATAAAGGCTGCCATCATGGTCTTGGAATGTCCCGGCTCCAAACCATGCAAGGCTCCGAGAAGAACGGCCGTGGGGATATAAAACCAAGCGTGGAGCGATCCTTGTTGCACTAAATCCTGAAAACTACTCATTGGAGGACTATGCCCCCATGCCCCTTATGACCAAGCATAAACTTTGCAAAGAAATTGGTACAGTCTATCCTGTGCAAATGGCTGCCTCTTCCAAACATGTCCATGGATCTAATGAAAAACGCTCTTTGGAGATTCGACTGCGGAAAATCATCGGACAACTGCAATCCGTCGAACATATGGTCCGGGACGACCGAGATTGCGTCGATGTGCTGAACCAAATTGTTTCAGCTCGCAAAGCCCTCAAGTCCTTTGCCGAAGTGGTCATTCACCAACACGCCCATGAATGCATTGCAGGGGCGTCCGATCCCAAAGAAGGACAAAAGAAATTGCGTGAGTTGCTTACCGTCTTGGAAAGATACGTGGAATAACGTGGGAGCTTTCAGATACATCAATGACAAGGACGGCAGAGATAGATCTATCGAGCTTTACTCCCTTTGAGGGAATTAAGATCAATTTGTGCTTTTTGAGCTCACGTACCGGCATCAATCTGCCCAAAAAACTGGGAGGCAAAACTCGATCATAACGCAATTGCTTTCATGGATTCCTAATAAGGAAAACGATTATATAAACGAGTCAATCAATGCGCAGAATCTCTTTCATAAGCGCAGTCCTGCATGATTCATGCCTCCGCTGGGATGAAACATTCTTAATGTTGTTATACTGAAGGAGTGAACCGAAACCTGGCGGATTAAATGGAGGTTAGATGTGATTTGGGGTAGCTCTGTAATTCCTCATAATTAACCCGCGGCTAGGTCTGGGCAAAAGCCATGCGCAGCTTCGCTCCTGATAGGTGCGGCAGCCAACCAATCGATGCCTCGGGCCAGCCGGTAAAGATCGGCGATCTGGTGAAGTTAAATCCCAACGCCACGCGCCTGAGCGAGCTGATTTAATCGCCCGGACAAGGTCGTTGAACAAGGGGCTCACGGACATTAGACTCGGCACGCCTTGAAACCCAGAATTACGCAAAGCGAACTCGCCAGGAGGCTGGGGATCTCCCGCTCGACGGTGGCGGCGGCCCTCAATCCCGCTTCGCCGATCAAGTTGACGGAGGAAACCCGGCAGCGAGTCGCGAAGGCAGCGGAAAAATGGAATTACCGTGCGGATCGCTATGCCCGGGTGATGCGTGGGGGAAAGAGCGGACTCGTCGGGCTGCTGCATTTTGGCGGACTGCTTCAAGTCGCCGCGGAACGGGCCTTCCACGCAACGGCGGCCCTGCGTCGCGCGGGCTTTGAGGTCCTTTCCGCCGATCTTTCCTGGAGTACGGATTCCATTCAGCCGACCTGTCTCTCGATGATCGATGCCCGGGTGGAGGGAGTTGTGATCGCGGGTCTGAATGATCCGGGTGCTCTCCAGGTGCTGGAGCAATTCCGGGCGGCAGAAATTCCCGTCGTCGCGCTAAGTGGGAATCCATTGAGCTGGGCACCGCATTTTCGCGGAGACGCCTGCCAGGCCTATTTTGAAATGACCCGCCACCTTATGGGGCTGGGCCATCGACGCCTGGCCTTGATGCTTCCTCTTTCCCAAACGGCGATTCATCCCCGTACCTATACATGGGCAGCCGGTGATCGGTTGCGCGGATTTGAAGCCGCCATCCGTGGGGCAAAAGGACGGATGGTTTCGATTTTCGAAAGAGCCGAACTTTCCAAGCCATCAGGACTGATTGCCAAAGTCTCGTTCTTCGACGATCCGTTCAATCCCTTTGAAACAGGCCGGCAGGGCATGAACGATATTCTCTCGCTAAAGGTTCCTCCCACCGTGGTCCTTTGCAGCAACGATGAACTGGCTTACGGGGCCATTCGGGCCTGTCGGGAAAAAGGGGTCACGGTTCCGGAGCAGATGGCCATTACGGGCTATGACGATATCGCCCTGGGCAGATACTGCGAGGTTCCACTGACTACTATCCGGCAGCCGAACCAGTTGATGGCCTATACAGCGATCGACACGCTCCTCGATTTGATCCGGGGCGCCAAGCTGAAAAAACGGAATCCGGCCCGGGCGTTTCCGTGTCAACTGATCATCCGGAGTTCCTGCGGGGCCACCGTGGCGAATCGCGGGAAAAAGAAGCCGTTAAAAAAGGGTGGTTGAGACTGGAATATCCTTGCTCTTTCCCTCTAAAGCAACTATCACGTGCTAGTGACCAATTCTTCTCCTACAGCTCAATCTTCGAGCTCCTTGATCAAAACCCATATCTCAATCGACCGAAAAACCAACGGGCGCTTGGCGGCCCAATACGGCGCCGGTTTGATCCGTGAGGCCATCGCAAACAAGGGCGCGGCCCATGTCATTATTGCGACCGGCGCTTCCCAATTCGAAATGATCGAGGCGCTGCTCCAGGAATCGGATATCGCGTGGGAGAAAGTGACCGCCTTTCATTTGGATGAGTATGTCGGAGTGACAATCAATCATCCGGCTTCTTTCCGTCTCTACTTATGGAAACGCTTTCACAGCTGTCTTCCGGTGCCATTGCGGGCTTTTCATTATGTCGCGGGGGATGGGAATCCCGAGCAGGAATGCATCCGCCTGAGTGAGTTAATCCAAAATGTCGAGGTGGACGTATGCTTTGCCGGAATCGGCGAGAATTCCCACCTGGCCTTCAATGATCCTCCTGCGGACTTCGACACCGAGCGGCCTTATCTCGTCGTCGAACTGGATGAAGCCTGCCGTCGCCAGCAGATGGGCGAGGGGTGGTTCCGGAGTCTGGACGAAGTGCCCCGCCGCGCCATTTCCATGTCCATCCGTCAGATTTTGAAGGCGAAGGCCATCGTCATCACTGCGCCTGATGAGCGCAAAGCTCTCGCCGTGCGAAATTCGCTGGAAGGCGAAGTGACGCCGCAGATTCCCGCTTCCATTCTGCAGCGGCATCCCCATACCCAGGTTTTTCTGGACACGGCCTCGGCATCACTCTTGCAACGAAATTGACCATCTCATCCGGAAAGAACGATAGGGGTTGGTTTGATCTCCAAATCAACGGCTACGGTGGAGTCGACTTCAATCAGGATGACCTGAAGGACGTCGATCTTCATCGTGCCTGTGAAATGCTTAAGGCCCACGGTCTGCGCGGCATCCTGATTGCAATCGTGAGTGATTCCGTCGAGCTGATGGCGGCGCGTATTCGGCGTCTTGTCTCGCTACGATCGAAGGACCCTTTGGTCCATGAAATGGTGTGGGGCATCCATGTCGAAGGCCCCTTTCTCAATCCCGGGGATGGGTATCGCGGCGCGCATCCTTTGCAGGCCATGCGTCCGGCCCAGATTGGGCTGGCCGGCCGGCTGCTGGATGCGGGAGAGGGACTCGTCCGTCTTTTCACCCTGGCTCCCGAGCAGGATCCGCGAGCGGAGATCACCACCTTTTTAACTCAACGCCAGGTGGTTGTCTCCGCCGGTCACACGAACGCGGGCATCGATGATTTAAAGCGCGCGATCGATGCCGGGTTGTCGATGTTCACTCATCTCGGTAATGGATGTCCCATGGTCATGCCCCGCCATGATAACATTATCCAAAGGGCGCTCTCCTTGCGGGAACATCTTTGGCTATGCTTTATTGCCGATGGGATTCATGTCCCATTTTTTGCCCTGCGGAATTATCTCGACCTGATTGGATCAAGCGAAAAAGTCATCGTCACAACCGACGCGATGTCAGCGGCGGGTCTAGGAGAGGGGCGATACCGATTGGGACCGTGGGACCTGATGGTCGGTCCTGATTTGGTGGCCCGATCTCCCGATGGTTCTCATCTGGTCGGCTCGGCAGTACCGATGCCCCGGTTGATTGAAAATTTACGCCGGGAACTCAAGCTGGACGATTCTACGATTTCCAACCTGGCCGATATCAATGCCCGGTCTGCCCTCCATTTTATCCACCAAGCCAGTCCAAGGAAAATTCCCGCGGCGGTTATTGGAATAAGCGCTTAGCGCATCAATGCAGTTCAGTGGTGAAGTAACGCGTGACTGTCAGGAATCTGTCAGGAAAATTCGACCGCAAAACCTCTTCAGAGGTAAAAGAGGGGGGCGACCGACGGG
>JAMFSY010000046.1 GCA_026225555.1 Methylacidiphilales bacterium | reverse complement strand
GTAAGCGCGAATGATGGCTTCGAGCACTTTTTCCACGGGCTCCTCCGGATGGACCACGGCCAATTCGACCTTCGTCAGTCGTCCATAGACCTCTCGCAAGACTTCCCGGTAAATCCCCTCCTTGCTGTCGAAGTAGTGGTAAACCATCCGCTTGTTGGCGACGGCCTTTTCCACGATCTCATCGACGGTGGCGCCGTCGTATCCTTTTTTAGCGAAAATTTGAATGGCAGCCATAAGGAGGCGCTCCCGCGTTCCAATTTTGGAAGTTTTTGTATTTTTCATATTGATCTTGTTTTTGCGTCAGACCTGAAGTAACTCATTAGTTACTTATCGTGATAACTTCCCTTAAACTGCGTTGCGAACCTGACCAGATCGATACCTTTCTCGCTCGTCCCACGCCAGGGGTGCTCGAGACCCTGCGACGTTTGCCCGGCGACATCCTGGTCGTGGGAGCCGGCGGAAAAATGGGGCCGACCCTCTGTCTCATGGCGGCCGCCGCGTTGCGCGAGATCAACTCTCCCCATCAGGTAAAGGCCGTCTCGCGGTTTTCGAATCCGCAAAGCCGCCAGCTGCTGGAGGCTCAGGGCGTCGGAACCATCTCCTGCGATCTCCTCAACCGGGACGAGGTGGCGAAGCTGCCTGAGGCTCCCCATATCCTCTTCCTCGCAGGCCAGAAATTTGGCACGCAGGAGGGGCCAGAGCTCACCTGGGCGATGAATACGCTCGTTCCCTCAAATGTCGCGGAACGCTACGCCGCGTCGCGCATAGTCGCCTTCTCGACCGGCTGCGTCTATTCCTTTGCCTCCGTCACCGGGGGCGGCAGTCGCGAGGAAGATCCGATCCAACCGATAGGCGATTACGCCAACTCCTGCGTGGGACGGGAGCGAATTTTTTCTTACTACTCCAGGAAGAACGGAACCCGGGCGGCCCTCTTTCGCCTTAACTATGCGATCGATTTTCGTTATGGCGTGCTCGTCGATGTGGCGGAGAAAATCCTGACAGGCCAGCCGGTCGATGCGACCATGGGCCATGCGAATGTGATCTGGCAGGGTGATGCCTGCGCCCGGGCCATCCAATCTCTTGATCTCGCCGCTTCTCCGGCCGTTCCCATCAACATCACCGGTCCCGAAACGATCTCGATCCGTTCGCTTGCGCTCGAATTCGCACGCCTCTTTGGTGTGGAAGCCCGGATTACCGGAACTGAGGCGGCGCAGGTCTGGCTGAACAACGCCTCAAAATCGTTCGCGCTCTGGGGATATCCCACCGTGTCGCTGGGAGAGATGATCGAATGGACCGCCGCATGGCTTCAGACAGGCGGCAAAACTCTCGGCAAGCCGACGCATTTTGAAACCCGGGACGGAAAACTCTAAGATGAACCTGCGTTCTCATCTTTTGGATGGACAGGCGATCCCCGCCCAACCGTTGGCCCTCGACGCGAATCGCAAGCTCTCCGAGCGTCATCAGCGCGCCATCACCCGCTACTACCTTGATGCCGGAGTGGGTGGACTCGCGGTGGGCGTGCATTCGACGCAGTTTGAAATTCGCGAACCACAGCACGGCCTTTTTCGTCCCGTCCTGGAACTCGCGGCGGCGGAAATCGACGCCTCCCTGAAAGCCAAACCCCGCCCTTTCGTCAAGATCGCCGGTCTTTGCGGCAGAACCGAACAGGCCATGGCGGAGGCGGAGCTCGTTCTCTCGCTCGGCTATCAAGCCGGGCTTCTTAGTCTGGCCGCGTGGAAAGAAGACAACGACGAAACGATTCTCGCGCATTGCCGCCGGATTTCCGAAACGATTCCCCTCATCGGCTTCTACCTTCAACCGTCCGTGGGGGGCCGAGTTTTTTCTTATGCGTTTTGGCGTCGCTTTGCGGAGATTCCCAACCTTGTCGCGATCAAGATGGCTCCCTTCAATCGCTACCAGACGCTCGATGTTGTCCGCGCCGTGGTTGAAGCGGGCCGGGATGACGTGGCTCTCTATACGGGTAACGACGACAACATCGTGGTCGATCTCCTCACGCCGTTTGATTTCAGTGTGAAGGGGAAACGGATTTCCCGCCGGATTGTCGGAGGTTTACTCGGGCACTGGGGGGTGTGGACGAAAGCCGCCGTCGATCTGCTCAACGAGATCAAGGCGCATCCGACACAGCGCCAATTCCACATCGAATGGCTCACTCGCGCGGCAGCCATCACGGATATGAATGCCGCTTTATTTGATCCGGCCCACGGTTTTGCAGGCTGCATTCCGGGCATCCTCGAGGTCCTTCGCCGCCAGCAACTCATCCCCACAAACCATTGTCTCAACCCCCACGAGATTCTCTCGCCGGGACAGGCGGACGAATTAACTCGCGTCACTCAAGCGTATCCAGAATTGATCGATGACGTCTTTGTGAGCCAGAACAAGGATCGCTGGCTCTCATGAAACAATCTGCATGAGCCTTTCGACGTTCGAGATCATCGGGCCGCCCATGGTCGGACCATCCAGCTCACATACGGCCGGAGCCTGCCGGATCGCTTGGGCGGCACGACAGCTCCTGGGTGGCACTCCGGAAATGGCTCGAATTGGACTGCATGGTTCATTTTACGCAACGGGCCAGGGCCATGGCACAGATCCCGCCATCATTGCCGGTCTTCTCGGGTTTCATCCCGATGACATCCGCATTAAAGATTCATTCGCCCACGCCGCCAGGGAAGGGCTGCACTTTGAGATCGGTGAAATCGATCTCGGCCCGCACGCTCATCCAAATTCCGTGGAACTTGATCTCCGGCGGAAAGATGTGGCGCTAACGCTCCGGGCCGCCTCGGTCGGCGGAGGTTCGATTCAGATCCAGCAAATCGGTCTCTTTCCGGTGGATATTCGGGGAGCGCTGGAGACTCTGATTTTCTGGCATCTCGATGCCTCGGGATTTCTGGCCCGGATCACCGCGGTCCTGGCCTGCGTCGAGATCAATGTCGCGTCGATTCGCACCAGTCGTTTCGAGCGCGGTGAACACGCGTTGACGGTGATGGAGGTGGACGGAACGTGTCCCGCCGACCTGCTTTCCGTCCTAGGCCGCATGCGTTCCCTGGAGCGGATGGTGCGACTGCCGAGATTACCGGGATTTTGAATCATGGAGTATCAATACCATACTGCCTCTGAAATGCTTGCCCTGACCCGGCGCCATAACCTTAGCGTGAGTGAGTTGATTCTTGCGGGCGAAGCCGAGCTGGGCAACGGGGATCGCGAAGCGCTTCTCACCCGGATGCTCGATTACTATCGTCGGATGAAGGCTTCCGTCGCGGCGGGGCTGGAAATCACGGAGCGAAGCCGCAGCGGCCTTTCCGGTGGTGATTCCCGCCGGCTCCATGCGCATAGCTCGGGCAATCGAGTCAGCGCGCTCGGGCAAGCTTTTGAACGAAGCATCTCCTACGGCCTGGCGGTTCTCGAAACCAACGCAGCCTTTGGCCAGATCGTCGCCACGCCCACGGCCGGGAGCGCCGGGATCGCTCCGGCCTGTCTTCTCACCTGGCAGGAAGCCCGGAATGCGTCCGATGAAACCGCGAGCCGCAGTCTTTTCGCCGCCGCCGGAATCGGCAAGGTCATTGGTTACGGCGCCTGTTTCTCGGGCGCCCAGGGCGGATGCCAGGCCGAAGTGGGAAGCGCCTGCGCGATGGCCGCCGCCGCTCTTTGCGAACTCGATGGAGGAACTCCTGAAGAAGTCGTTCAAGCCGCCGCAATCGCGCTGCAAAATACCCTGGGCCTGATCTGCGATCCGATTGGTGGTTACGTGGAGGCTCCCTGCATGATGCGGAACGGACTCTACACCCTTCACGCTTTTGGAGCCGCGGCGATGGCCCTCAGTGGCATTTGCAGCATCGTTCCGTTTGACGAAGTGGTCGGGGCTTTGCGGGAAATCGGTGAAAAGATGCCGCGCATTTATAAAGAGACCGCCGAAGGGGGTCTTGCCGCCACACCCACCGGGCTTCGCTTTCGCCCGCGCCCGCGCATGGTTCCTCCCTCTCCCTAAATAGGAAGCCCAAACGTATTAAAGCGCCCGCTTAAATCACGGGGCGATTTTCAGCGCGAAAGCCCTCTATAGAAAACTTCGAATACGGCGCCATAGCAAAAGGTGACGAGAAGGTAGACCACCAGCCAGCGATACCATGGCCAGCGAACGAGCTGCGTAAAGGGCGCCAATATCGCCAGGAAAAAACAGGCCAGCATCACCGACTTGAAGCAATGCCACGCATCGGTTAATCCCACGAGCGTCGTGGAACTCAGGGGAAAGGCGTCGCCATTAACGGGCAAGCCTCCCTTCCACTTATTATGCCAGGATAGCGCGGGGTTCCACCATTGAGGGTTGCCCAGGCGCGCAAAAATACTTCTTTCGAAACGAGATTGGAGCGTATCCATGATCGCGATTTCCAATCGCACCGAAGAGAAGCATGGTGCCTGAAAACAAGACCGTTCCATAGGGGCGTGGCAGCGGTTTCATCTATTTCGAGCGATCAAATCGACCGACGATCCACCGCACTGCCGAGGGACCACTCTTCAGTCCGATGAAAGTCGAGGGCCTTCAGTGGAGCCGTACAGGAACAGACAATCCCGGCATTCGGTTGATAATCATAACGACCCACCATAAATCGGATCAGGCGATCCTTCCATGGCCCCAAAAGAGCCTGCAAATCCACTCGCAAAAAAACCTGCCATTCCTTTCCCGAATCGGCGACATGGGTCGCGCTTTCAAACTTGCTGTCCGAAAGGGTTACATCCTTTAAGTCTCCTCCGGCCCGAAGGGCGACAACGGCTTCCGGTCCCTCGAAGTGAAGTTGGAGCCGTTGATTTTCCGGCGTGATATGAAATTCATAATAGTCCGGTTTTCCGTGGAGACCGATAAAGAGCTCCAGGACGTCTCCGGTTTTCCATGTCGGCTCGTTCCATTTCGTCGCCGTGTTTCTGGGCGCGTCGTCCTGTAAAAGGGAATAGAGAAGAAGGTCATTCCCGTTTACCCCTAAATAAACGCAACCAGGAACGAAACCAGCCTCGCGTTGGGACAGCCACGGTTGATCCAGCCAGATTTGAGGAGCTTGGGCAAAAGCCTGACGGGCCTTTGCCCAATCGCCATCGAATGTAAATTTTACTTCGGGAATGAACAGTGTCGGTTTCATTTATCAGTTATATTTCGATCGCTAATAGCTGCATCCGCCAGCCTCGATGGGCCACACTTGCTCGGGTCGTCCGTTTCCAAAAACGACCAAATGGCGGGCCAGATTAACCACGGGGCAGACATGGGCGGGAATAAAATCAACGAGATCGCCGATGCGAAGGCTATCGACATCGGAGCCGATGACAAAGCCGTGCTCCTCACTTACACGGCTGACCCGAAGATCCCGCCCATCGAAGCAGGACGCGGAAAGGCCTTCCGGCGTTTTATCTCCACTAAAAGTTTTGCTCCCGGCATCGATCAAGGCGAGATGCGGCGTCGGGCGATCAATCACCCGGGCCCGAACGGTCAGGGCAACTTCCCCGCGCTTGAGCGTTCCGGCAATTTCGCTCAAATAGAGATCGCCGAAAACATAAGCTCCGGGCCGGACCAGCGCGACCTCTGGCTTGCGGGCGAAAAGGGCCGCGGTCACGCTGCATCCGGGCCAGAGGGGAAGATGGTTGCCGAGAACTTTTCGGAATTCCATGAGCCGGGCATGCGCGCGGTCCACGATTTCTTGATGGGCCGTGGGCGATACTCCATAGGCCTGTCCTTCATGTGTGTAGATGGAAACCGGGACCAAATGCGGATTCGAGCGCAAAAACTCAAAGAGTTCCCTGCCTTCATCAAGAAAGCGAAGCCCTTCCCGCCCCAGACCGGAATCGACCGCTATGGCCACGGGAAGCGTCAGGCCTGCCTCGCGTGCGAGGGGAGCGAGAACCCGCGCGTGACTTAGACTGGTAAGCGCGACGACGATCTGGTCAACCTGCTTTTGCAAAGTAGCGACCCGGGCCAAGGCTCCCTCCGTCACCAGCGAATGGGCAATAAAGAGACGCCGGACGCCGGACGGGAGCAACGCCTCCGCCTCGCTGAGCTTGGCAAAGGTCAATCCACCCGCACCCAATTCCAACTGCCGACGGGCGATGGCTACCGATTTATGGGTCTTGATGTGCGGCCAGAGGCCAACTCCAGCCTCGGTGCACATGGTTTGCATTCGACGAAGATTTGCCTCCAACTTATCGAAATCGACCCGGACTTGCGGAGTGATTGCGAGGCCATCGGAAAAAAGTGGCGATGAATTCATGATCAAGTGTGTTTCGCATCGTAAAACTTGCGTTTCGAAATGTAAATCACTATACCCGTAAAGAGTACCTTATGCCCTCCGCTCTCGCCTCCTTTTCCCTTGCCGGACGCACGGCGGTGGTCACCGGCTCCTCCCGGGGCATTGGACTAGCCTGTGCGCTCATGATGCGGGAGGTCGGCGCCCGGGTGACTTTTCACGGAATCGAGACACGCCCCGAAGTTATTCCTGAAGATGCTCCTTATATCGAGGCCGACCTGGCCCAACCCGAGGCCCTCTCCCGTTTAATCAGGGAGACCATGGAAAATGGCCCGGCCCCCGACTTGTTGGTTTCCTGCGCGGGCAGCTTTTTCGACGTTCCCTTTCCTGAGGTCACGCCCGCCATTTGGGAAAAGACTTTTGATGTGAATGTCCGCTCGGCCTATTTTTTGGCGCAAGCGTTTGCCAAGTGTCGCGGAAACGACGGAGGTTCCATTGTGCTCGTGAGCTCGACCAATGGATATCAGGCCGAAGTCGACAGCACGGTCTACGACACCTCAAAAGGCGCCCTTGTCATGATGACACGGACCCTCGCCATGGCTTTGGCTCCCCAGGGTATTCGCGTGAATGGCTTGGCCCCGGGGCTTATCCGCACCCCCCTGACGGCTCCCTGGCTCGAGTCCGATCACGCGCTGCGAGCTCATTACGAAAGAAAAATTCTTCTTAATCGCATAGGCCGTCCCGAAGACTGCGCCTCGGCGTGCGTCTTTCTTTGTTCCGATGCGTCCGCCTATGTGACCGGCCAGACCTTGGTCGTGGACGGTGGATTGACCTGCGGCCAGGTGGGCCGCTTACCTTCTGCTCTATAAAATATTCTCATGAAAATCATTCGATACCGCGATAGTCAGCACCAAATTCACTACGGCGCCCAAAAACCCGACGGCACGGCCACGAAACTTAGTGGAGATCTTTATTTAGGACTTCAAGCGACGGAAGAAACCGCCGATGTTCAAAAACTTCTCGCGCCGTTGGTGCCCAGTTCCATTCTCTGCGTAGGCCTCAACTATCGCCAACACGCCGAGGAAAGTCAGATGAAGGCCCCTGAGATTCCCGTTCTTTTCGTGAAGGGAATCAATACCCTCCAGAATCCCGGCGACGCCATCGAGATTCCCCGGCAATTGCGCAGCGAAGAGGTCGATTACGAATGCGAACTGGCGGTGGTGATCGGCCGTGCCGCAAAGAATGTCCCTCGGGAAAAGGCGCTCGACTACGTTCTCGGTTATACCTGCGCCAACGACGTTAGCGCGCGTGACTGGCAGCTTAAGAAAGGCGGCGGGCAGTGGTGCCGCGGAAAATTTTTCGACACCTTCGCTCCGCTCGGACCGGTCCTCGTCACCACCGACGAAATTCCCAACCCGAATGCGCTCCGGCTTCGGACCATTCTCAATGGAGAGACGGTGCAGGACTCCAACACCAATGACATGATTTTTGACGTGCCCGCCCTGATCGAGTTTCTGAGCGGCAGCACGACGCTCCTGCCTGGAACGGTGATCCTGACCGGCACGCCGCAGGGTGTGGGTATGGCGCGCAAGCCGCCCCTCTGGCTCAAGGCCGGCGACACCGTCACCATCGAGATTGAAAAGATCGGATCCCTGACCAATCCCGTGCAGGACGAAGTTCTATCCTAGGAGCTTACTGAAAAAAGGCAGTCGTCCTGAGCTTGTCGAAGGATCAGGTCGGTTGCCTTTTGTTTTTACCGAGGCAGAACTGAGCCTGCCGCACGTGTGTGCGACAAGCTCAGGATGACCGATTTTTTTGAGAGTAAGTCTTTTTCGCGAGCTCTTAGGCTTTTTTCCTCACGGCGATGACATCGATCTCGTAACGGAGCGCTCCGTTGAAACAGTTGGAGATCGTCGTCCGCGCCGGATAGGGCTCGCTGAAATATTCTTTGTAGAGTTTTTGATACTCAGGAAAGTCTTCCGCCTTATCCACGTAGTTGCGCGTCTGCAAGACGTGGGAGAGGTCGCTGCCCGCATCATGGAGAATCTGTTTCAGATTTTCTATGGACCGGCGGAATTCTTCTTCAAAGGTTCCGGGAACAATCTTACCCGTGCCGTCCACGGACGCCTGGCCCGAGACAAAAATCAAGTCGCCATAGACGACCGATGGACTAAAGGGAAGATGGGAGACCGGGGTGTTTGGACTCTTGGGATATTCGAAGGGAGGTTTCATTTCTTTGGGGATGACGGTGAACCGTTGAGTGCCCGAATGGGCCGTTGAATGCGACGGAAAGGAAGCAGCGTGAGATTGCTGGCGCAGGGACCGGGAGTTTCCACCGTATAACTGGCGGCGGCAATTTTGTCATAAGCGCGCCGATGGGCCACGGCCGCCTTGATGTTGATCACGCTAAATTGCTCCGGCGCAAATCCCTGGCTGCGCCATTGGCCCAAGTCCATGGGCGGCGTCTTTTTACTCGTCAGAAGGATGGTCGTTCCTTCGCTGCGGACGACGGCGCACGGCCCCATTTCGATGCGGCTGCCGAAAATCGAAACAAGATGGCTTTGCCGGTCTTCGACCTCGAAGACGCCGTCGCTGCGGCTGAGAAGCTGGACTTCCAAATCGAGAGGACCGGGATCAAGCCCGCTCCCTTTTCCACCGATGGCGAGGCGAATTTTGCTGCCAAGGGCAATCGTCGCCAGTTGTTGAACCGCCATGGGATCGTTGATGATCGACGCCGCGTGGGCGATTTTCTGGGAAATTAAGGCGCGAAGTACGCAGGTACAATCGCCTGGCGCGCCGCCGCCAATATTATCCGCGGGTTCAACCAGGAGCGTCGGCCCGGAAAATCTCTTTTGGGCCATGTCGTCAAATGCAGCATCAAGAGACCACTCTCGGGGGAAACCCTGCGAAGCATGTTCCAGGGCGATCTGCTCCATCGCATCAAGGACCGCGAGGGCCTCCGGTTCGGAACGGGTGGTTGACACCGTTACGGAAGCCCCGGTGTCATGGGTATCCGCCAAGGCAAAACCCGCATAGACATCCACGGAAGCATGGCCTGCCGCCTCAAAACGACGGGCCGCCGCTTCCAGTTCCCGCATCGGTGAATCCGCCGTCGCCGTGCCGGTCGGGGGCCAGATAAAAGGGAGTTGCCGAAGATACATTTTGGGCTGCCGCCCGCTTTGCAAGGTCCGGTCCAAAAGCTGCCCGGCCCGCACGGCCGCAGCGGCCGCGTCGGTATGTGGATTTTCTCGATAGGTCACGAGCAGGCTGGCATGACGGACCGTTCGTTCCGTGATGTTACCGTGAAGATCGGTGACGCCAAAAACGGGTATGTCCTTCGCGCCGGGCAATTGTCGAAACCGTTCGAGGATCTCCCCTTCCACATCCTCGAAAGACTGGGAGACCATGGCCCCGTGAAGCACAAGATAAAGAGCATCGACTCCCTCGCGAAGAGCCTCCCTGGCCGTGGCTGAAAATTCTGCCCAGAATTTCTCGAGCACCTCATCGCCAACCATGCCGCTGGGGAAAGCGCGGTAGTCGACTGCGGGCACTAAATCCCAGCCTGCCTTTTGGGCAAAATCCACGATCGCTCCCATGGGAGAGCCGTCGTTTCGCGCCTCAAGAATGGAAGCCCCTCGCCTGATTTGAAAATCATCGAGACGAGTTCGATCGTCGGCGAAGGTGTTCGTTTCGTGAAAACATCCCGCGAGGAGAACCCTCGGAGATTTTCCCTTAGGCCGCTGGTCGATAGTCTCGGGCATGAGCGGCAAAGGCAGGACGGGCGCGCTGCAGCGCCTCATCGATGTCGAATCCTGTGTGGGCCAGCGAAATGAACCAAAGTCCCCGCTCAATGGCGCGAACGCCATGCTCGAGCAGCAAGCGCCGGAGATGCGCCCACCGGACTCCATCGTGGCGCCGCACCAAATCCCGATAGCTGGTGACGCGTCCCTCGTCCACGCCCGGTCGAAGCATGACAGTATGGAAGACGAGACCCGGCCCCTGAGGCCGCAGAGGAATGCCATGCGCATCGGCCAGTTCCCGCAGACCCGACATCAATTTATAACCGAGGGCTTGGCTCAACTTCGGATGTTGAGTCCCTTGGGCAATCACCGTATCCAGACTCCATTTGCTCGCGGCAAGACAGAGAGGATTTCCGTTGAGAGTCCCCGCATGGACGACCTGCCCGTTGATAATTTTTTCGAAGAAAGGCTTCCGTCCGACCAAGGCGGCAAAGGGCACACCGCCTCCAATGGCCTTGCCCAGAATCGTGAGATCGGGCGCAACGCCGTAGTAGCCTTGAGCGCCCGCCGCTCCAAAACGAAAGCCGGTGATGGTCTCGTCGGCAATCATGACAATCCCGTCGCTGTCGCACAGCTCGCGAATAAGCGGAAGCAGGCCTTCCACGGGCTCCATGCAGCCGGTGTTGCAGAGAACCGGCTCGAAGATGATCGCGGCCAACTGGCCTTTATGCTTTTCCACGGCACGGCGCAATAATTCCGGATTGTTCCAGGGAACGACGACAAAATGATCCCGGACCTCATCGATAATTCCCTGGCTGGGATGGATCCGGGCGGGATCTTCCTCGGTGCCCCATTTGTCGGGAGGATTGGCAAATCCGACCAATCCTTCATCTCCCCAGCCATGGTAATGTCCTTCAAAGCGAAGAACCAGTGAACGTCCCGTATGCGCCCGCGCGACGCGAAGCGCGGCACCCACCACCTCGGTCGCCGAGTTATTGAAACGTACCAACTCGGCGGTGGGGATCATTTTCTGAAGACGCTCCGCGACATCGATTTCCAATTCCGATTGCGCCGCCCAATGGATACCGAGCCTGGCCTGTTTGGCGATGGCCTCCGCCTGACCCTGCGGGGCGTGGCCAAAAAGGATCGCTCCCTGGCCGATTTGAAAATCGATGTAGTCGTTGCCATCCACGTCCCGAAGGCGGGAACCGGAGCCGGACTCAAAGTAGAGCGGCACGGGCTGCTCAAGCTTGCGAATGCCGCTGTTGACGCCCCCGGCGATGGAATGGGTCGCGCGTTCATAGAGCGCGCGCGATTTTTCGAAACGGTAAGGGAAAGGGGCGTGCTCTGAGCTATTCATGAAGAGTCCTGTATTGCTTGAAGATGGTTTGGATCGAATCGCGGCACTTGGGATTAAACCGGGCGGCGGGAACCGAGACACTGACCGCGGCATCCGCGTGACTAAGAAAATCGAGGGAAAGGCCGAGACAGCAGACTCCCTCGGTTGTTTCCCCGTTTTCCTCCGACCAGCCCTTTTTGCGAACCGACGCAAGCAAGGCTTTCAGGGCGGCGGCCTTGGGTTTTTCACCCGTCGTTTGCTTGGCCACGGTCGCCACGAGGCGATCCAGTTCCTCTGTCGGAAGGGTGGAGAGGATGGCGCGCCCCAAAGCTGTCGAAAAGAGGGCATCTGACTGTCCGGGCCTTACGATCATTCGCAGGGGACGCGTCGTTTCCAGATATTCGACATAGCGAACCCGAAGGCCCTCGCGAATCCCGAGGTTGACCGTTTCGTTCAGCGTCTTGTAAAGGTGTCTCATCAGGGGCCGGGCCGCTTCCTTCAGCCGCTGATGAATGGGGCCCGAGGCCAATTTCTGAATGCGATGCCCGATCAAGTAATCGCTGTCATGGCGAACCACATACCCGAGTTGCTGGAGTGTTTGTAAAAGGCGGTAGATCGTCGGCTTCGGAAGCTTGGTCAAATCCGTCAGCTGTTTCAAAGGCATCGGCTGCTCGGCCTGGGCCAAGGTCTCCAGCAGGAGGAAAATTTTTTCAACAACAGCGACTTTCATTATCATTTACGTTTTATTGTCCATATCGTATAACAAAACGCACGTTTTATCAAATGAAATGAACCGCATTGATGTTCACACCCATGTCGGGGTCGATCTTCTCTTTTATTTTGGAGGCGGTTATCCCTACGCCCTCGACCTGCCCAACCTTATTTTGGAAGGGGGCCGTTCGGGCCTAAATCGCTGGGTGGTTTTCCCCATGGTGACTCATACGGCACTTTCCCTGCGCGGCCTTCGGAGCGGATTGATCAAGGAAGGAGAGGATGCGCTGGAGAAAATTCCCTACGCCTGGGAGAACCGCCGCTTGATGCAGGAGATCTACGACCTCTTTCCCGAGTTGGGACAGCAGACGCTCCCCTTCGCGATGATGGATCCTTCCCGCGCCCCACGCGAGCAGGTGGAGGAATTACGGAAATTACGGAAGAGCTATCGCTTTTATGGCCTGAAGATTCAGGCCACGATTTTGCAATCGCCCATTCGAGCGTTGCTCGACACGGGAAAGTGCCTGATCGATTTCGCAGAGGACCACGCTCTCCCCGTCCTGATCCATACGAGTATCCATCCCGCCGACGCCTGGTCTCAAGTAGCGGATATCCTGGATGTGGCCCGGGCACGACCGGGAGTTCGCTTTTGCCTGGCGCACTCCTGTCGCTTCGACCTCAAGGGACTTAACGAAGTAGCACGGCTTTCCAATACGTGGTTTGACTGCTCGGCCCATGTCATCGCCTGTCGTTTGGCGGCGGAAAATCATCCTGCAGTTGCATCGGAAAAGGGCCGTTTTCCTTCCGACTATACCAACCCTGCAAAAGTCCTATCCGATCTCGCCACGGCTTATCCCGACAAACTCCTTTGGGGAAGCGATGCCCCTTTTCACAGTTATGTAGCCACTGAAACGGAAGCCGCCCTGGCGGGTGGTAAACGCATGCGACTGACCTGTTCCTATGAGGAAGAAGCGGCGCCTCTCCTGGCCCTGTCGCTTGAAATCCAGAACCGAATTTCATCCGAAAATACCCTGCGGTTTCTCGGACTGGAAAAGACTTCCTAACCGCCCGCGAACATCGCTTTCCATGATCATCGACCAAATCGAAGCTGCAAATTTATACACCTCGCTTCATCCAAGCATTGCAACTGGACTTCTCTTCCTTACCAAGCTCAAAGGCGGCCCTTTAATTTCTGATCGCGAAGAGATCGATGGGGATGCCATTTTTGCCCTCCGCCAGGAATATCAGAGCAAACCCCTTTCCGCTGGAAAATGGGAATCCCACCGGCGTTATGCGGACATTCACTTTATATATAAAGGCGAGGAACAAATGGGCTATGCGCCTGTCGCTTCACTTCGTGAGACGACACCCTATGATGCCAAGAGCGATTACGCTCTTCATGAAGGTAGTGGACGACAGATCCATTTATCCCAAGGATCCTTCATCATCCTATTTCCTCATGAGGCCCATATGCCGGGGATTGCCGTCGATCAACCGAGCCCTGTTCATAAAGTCGTGATCAAAGTCAGGCTTTAAGATTCGGCCTGGCCCGAAGGGCGATTCAATCGTCACACTTACGGCATCGCCATTTACGGGAATCTTGGGAGTCTTGATCCCATGAACCCTAATATCTCGGGCCCCGAAGAATACGATCTCGTCGTGCTGGGCAGCGGCGAAGGCGGCAAGTTCATCGCGTGGACCCTCGCCAAACAGGGGCAGCGCGTGGCGGTGATCGAGCGCCACTATATCGGGGGCTCCTGCCCCAACATCGCCTGCCTCCCGAGCAAGAACATCATCCACAGCGCCAAGGTCGCGTCCTACTTTTTTCGCAGCGAGGAATTCGGCATCTCCAAGGACAACTGCAGAATCAACATGTGGGCCGTGCGTGAGCGCAAGCGCAAGATGGTCGATGGGCTGGTGGATATGCATCTCGCCAATTTCAAGGCGAGCGGGGCGGAGCTGGTGCTGGGTTCCGGGCGTTTTATCGCGCCCAAGACCATCGAGGTCGAGCTGGCCGAGGGCGGCACACGCGTCCTGCGCGGGAATCGCGTCATCATTAGCACCGGCACGCGCGCGACGATTGAGCCCATTCCCGGTCTCGTGGAAGCCGGACCGCTCACGCATATCGAGGCGCTGGAGCTCGATCATATCCCGGAACACATCCTGATCCTGGGCGGCGGTTACGTGGGCCTCGAACTGGCCCAGGCGATGCGCCGTTTTGGGAGCCGCGTGACGATTATCGAACGGAACGACCGCCTGGCTCACCGGGAGGATCTGGACGTCTCCGCGTTGCTCGGCGAGCTCTGTCACGACGAGGGAATCGAAGTGATCACCCAGGCGCAGGTCACCCAGGTCGAAGGCAAATCGGGCGAGTGGATCAAGGTGCATGCCATGCAGGCGGGCTGGGACATCCTGCTGGAAGGCACGCACCTTCTCGTCGCCAGCGGACGCACGCCCAACACGCAAAACATCGGGCTGGAACTGGCCGGAGTTGAGACCACCAACCGCGGTTATGTGAGAGTCAATGAACGGCTCGAAACCACGGCCTATGACGTCTGGGCGGTCGGCGATTGCGCGGGCAGCCCCCACTTTACCCACATCGCCTTCGATGATTTCCGCATCGTTCTGGCCGATATCAATGGAGGCTATCGCGTCACCACCGGAAGGCAGGTGCCGTTCTGCCTGTTCACCGATCCCGAGTTCGCCCGGGTCGGCCTGAGCGAAACCGAGGCCCAGGCGCAGGGCATCCGTTACTGGTTGACGAAAATCCCCATGACTGCGGTCCTGCGCACGCGCACGCTTTCCGAAACGAAGGGATTCATGAAGGCCCTGATCGATATGGACAGCGACCGTATTCTCGGCTTCACAGCCTTCGGCGTCGGCGCGGGAGAAATCATCGCGCCGGTGCAGGTGGCAATGGCGGCGGGGCTGCCCTATACCGTCCTGCGCGATACCATCTTTACCCATCCGACTTTGCCGGAGGGTCTGGTTCCTTTATTCTCAGCTGTGCCGCCCAGAAAATAACCTCCCAGTCAGACCGGCAGGCCGTAACGCTTCCGCTGGACCGGCAGGAGATCGCTGATGAGTCGGAGTTTGGGATCCCAAGGCGAGAGAAACGAACCGGTCCGGTGGCCTAGCTTGGCGGCGTGCGCGCAAAAAAAGACCTCTTTGCCCTGGGCGAGGATGGTGCGCTGAAAAGAGACGACCGCCTCACTGGCCCAAATGCCTTCGCGGCTGAAACCCTCGCCGCTTAGGAAGACCGAGTCGAACTTCCACTGACGCGCGCCCTTTTGGGCGGAAGCTCCGAGCAGGATCGATTGCCGGTGCAGAAACTGGCCGCCCAGAATATGGATCTCGATCTCCGGCCGGCGGCCCAGCATTTCCGCCACGGGCAGGCTGTTCGTGACCGCGCGCAATCCCGCGACCGGTTCGCGGTAAAGCGCCTCGGCCAAAGCATAGATGGTCGTGCCACTGTCAAAAAAACAAGTCGTGTTGGGCCGGACAAAACGGAGAGCTTCCTCGGCAATGAAGGCCTTCACCTGGGGATCGATCGCCCGGCGATGGGCAAAGGAATTGGCGGTGACATCGAACTTGCTGAACGCTCCGCCGTAAGTGCGGGTGATCTTCTCCTCCCCCGCCAGGGCCTGGAGATCGCGTCGCGCCGTTGCCTCGGAAATCCCCAGCCGCGCGCAGACTTCCCCAAGCGGAAGATAGCGATGGCTCTCGAGCAATTGTGCCAGCGATTTGCGGCGGGCCCGAATGACAGAGGCGCTCACTTTCATGTGCCGCCATCCTACAGGAATTCGGCGGGCGAGGAAAGAGCCCATCGTTCCGGCCCCTGATTCGTAAGGGCGAAGGAGGACGCTCGCGCCTCTCGCTATTTCTTCAACCGGCTTCCCAGCCCGCGTCGGTAATCGGTGGGGGACTTGCCTTCAATGCGCTTGAAGATGCGATTGAAGTGGGTAAGCGAGATGAAGCCGCAATCATAGGCCACTTCGCTGACGCGCGCGTTGGGATTGAGCAGGAGGTTCTTCGCCTTCTCGATCCGCGTGCGAGAGAGATAATCGGTGAAGGTCAGCCCGGTCGATTTCTTGAACATCTTGCAGAAATAAAACGTGCTCACGTTGAGCGCCTTTGCGATTTGATCCAGGGAGATCGACTCGTCCTGGTGCTCGCCGATGAATCGCTTGGCGCGTGAAACCAGGGGCGATTCCTCATTCTGTTTCTGCACGAGAATCTGGTTCGCGACCGTCGAGAGGTGCTTGGCGAAAATTTCCAGCAGCCGCACCATGGCCGCATACTGCTCTCGGGAAAGCATCTTGCTGTGAAAATAGGCGTCCTGGAGCTTGTTCAGGTCGACCTTGGCGCCCCAGCTCAGGATTTGTTGCGAGACCCGGGAGAAACCAGCCTCGGTCGGCTTGCGCAGGGCGACCTGGCCGGTCTGGAGGAAGCCCACGATCTTGCTGCCGGCGGTGATGGGCACGGCAGTATCGCAAAGCCCGGCGAAGCAGGTCACGGATGTCGTCTCACCCGGCTCTCCGTCGATCAACTCCTGTTGCACCTGGAGGCAGGCGGCACAACTGCGGTTGGACGTGGCCATGAGGGCGCAGAAGGGATTTTCATACTTTTTGCCCTTGAGCGCGTGTTGCCAAATTTCGTGGGGCCGCAGGGCCAGCGGCAAGTGGGTGGCCTCGTTGAAGGCATTTTCGTAATCGCGATAGATTTGCGATTTCGATAGCTGACGGACAATTTCAGTCGAATTCAGCATGCCCAAGTTTAGCTCACTATCTTCACGCCGATAGTTATTTCTTCCCTCTCATCTCGTCACCTGAATGACAAAATCGTGCTGGAGTTCGCCAAGGCAGGTGTAGTTGTACCTTGAATATCCATTAGATTGAAGGAGCTAAGACCCCTATGAAAACAACTACCGCTCCTTCCTCCGAAATCGCCGAACCCGCTCCTGATTTTTGTGGTCGTCCCCGACGCATTAATCTGGACCAAATCGTCGCCGTTAAAGGCCTGGGCAAGCTGAAGCTTCGCCCCATCCGCCTGGATGATGAGAAGGGCATGATCGATTTCCATCGCCGCATCTCGCCGGAAAGCATCTATATGCGCTATTTCGAATATCTCGGCCTGGACCGAAGGACTTCGCACGAACGCCTGATTCGCATTTGCACCAACACGCCCGATTCCTACGCCCTGGTCGTGGAGAAACCGGCGCACGGACATGAAGCGCCCAGCATCCTCGGCGTCGGCCGCCTGACCCGGACTTCCGAACCGCAGGTCGCCATGTTTGACACGCTGATCGCCGACGAGGCGCAAACGCCTAAACTGGCCAAGCTGCTCCTGACCCGCCTGATCAAGCTGGCCCATGCCTTTCGTTTTCAGACGCTGAAAGGCGAGCTTCTCGTCGCCGACCATGACGCCGTCAATCTCTGTCGCGAGCTCGGATTTTCCGCGCACACGGTGGCGGAAGGCGGCCTGGTTCAGGTCACGTTGAAGTTGTGAAAAAGACCGCCGACATCACGGTCGATTACCTTGGTTTGAAACTTTGCTCGCCCATCGTCCCCTCGGCGTCGCCTCTCTCCCAAGAGATCGAGGCGTTGGTGGAGATGGAGAATTGCGGCGCGGGGGCGGTGGTGCTTCGTTCTCTTTTTGAAGATCCCTGGGAACCTTCCCTGCCCACTCCCGCCGCTTATTTCGAGGAGATCGCGCGGGCCAAACAGCACGTCAAAATTCCGATCATCGCCAGCCTCAGCGCCACGAGCGAGTCGGGCTGGAGGACACTGGCCGGGCAGATTGCCGATGCCGGAGCGGATGCGCTCGAGCTCAATATCTATCACCCGCGCCTCTCCCGCTACGTGCCGTCCTCGCTGGCCGAGCAGACCTATATCGACACAGTGAAAGCCGTCACGCACGCGGTTCGGATTCCGGTGTCGGTCAAACTGCCGCCCTTTTTCACCAATCTCGCTTTCCTGGTCCGGGAGCTCAGGCTCGCGGGCGCTTCAGGAATCGTTCTCTTCAATCGCTTTTACCAGCCGGATCTCGATCTCCTGGCCATGGCGCCGTCCTACACGTTGCGTTTGAGCACGAGCGCTGAGAATCGGCTGCCCCTGCGCTCGCTGCCCCTCCTCTATCAGCAATCGGAAATGGACCTGGCCGCCAGCACGGGCATTCGCTCCGGAGCCGACATCCTCAAAATGATTCTGAGCGGCGCCAGCATCACCCAGGTCTGCGCCATTCTCCTGCAACGCGGCATTCCGTGGTTGAAGACACTGGAGCAGGAACTTCGCCATTGGATGGACACGTGCAATATCTCCTCGCTTAAAAAAGCCCGCGGAATTTTGAGCCGCCGCATGATGGAAGACCCGGGCCAGATCGAGCGCGAAGAATATCGAAAAGCGCTTCAAGGTTATGCCCAGATCGATATTCCTTCCTGGCGTGATGAAGTGCCTTTGCATATCGATTCCGAACTCAAAAACTAATACCCCTTGGGAGCCCTATGATCGTCGCCGTCTTTGATACCCACCGTTTTGATCGCGCCTCTTTGGAGGAGACCAACGCGGGCATCGGGCATGAACTGCGCTTTTTCGAGGCGAGACTCGAAAGCAAAACGGCGCAACTCGCCGCCGGGTGCGATGCCGTCTGTGTCTTCGTGAACGACGTTCTCGATTACGCCACCCTTTCCATTCTGCAGACTCTCGGAGTGCGCCTGATCGCGTTGCGCTGCGCCGGCTTCAACCAGGTCGATCTCAAGGCCGCGCAGGAATTCGGCCTCACCGTGGCGCGCGTGCCCGAGTACTCGCCTTACGCCGTCGCGGAACACGCCGTGGCTTTGCTTCTCGCCCTCAATCGCAAGCTGCCCCGGGCCTATAATCGCGTGCGCGAGTCCAATTTCTCCCTGGAAGGTCTCGTCGGATTCGATCTGCATGGAAAGACGGTGGGCATCGTCGGCACAGGAAAAATCGGCGGAGTCTTCGCCCGCATCATGGCGGGTTTCGGATGCCGCTTACTTGCCTATGATCCCCTTCCCCGTGCGGACCTGCCCGTGGCTTATGTCACCGCGCCCCAGCTTTTGGCCGAGAGCGATATCATCTCGCTTCATGTCCCCCTGCTGGCGGCAACGCATCATTTTCTTAATCGGGAAACTCTCGCGCAAACCAAGCGCGGCTGTTTCATCGTCAATACCAGTCGCGGCGCGTTGATCGAGGCGCAAGCCCTGGTTGATGCGCTCAAATCCGGCCAGCTCGGCGGGGCGGCGCTCGATGTTTATGAAGAGGAGGCGGGCGTCTTCTTTCACGATCTTTCCGGCCAGCTTTTGCAGGACGACGTTTTGGCGAGATTGATTTCCTTCCCCAATGTCCTGATTACTTCCCATCAAGCATTTCTCACGAAAGAAGCGCTGATCAACATCGCCGAAACGACGCTGGGCACGATCTCCGCCTTTGCCGCAGGCATCGTGCCCGAGAACGTTCTCGTTCGTCTTTAGCGTCAAACGGACTGGCCTAAAACCAGGTCGTCATGCTGAGCCACGAAACGGAAATCGTATTTGGGCACCACGCACTCGATATCCTCAACTTCGGTTTCAATCACCGCGAAACCGGGGCCGTCCGTTTTGATGTTTAGAAAATAGGCCTTCGACTTATCTTCCAGCATCTTCCAGACGCGGTTCATCGTGCCAAAATCATTGGTGAGCCGCGCGTTGCCGTTGATGTTGATGATGATGTTCATTTCCTCATTCGTGAACATCCAGCTCACCTGGGGATTCCGCTCGATGTGCTCGATCTTACGACTGGCGGGTGACGTGATGGTATAGAGCACGGGAAAATCCTGAAGGGAAAGCGTCGCCATCCATCGCAGATGAGGCCGGCCGGCCTCATCCACCGTGGCGAAGATGCCGGGACGATTTCCATCGGCCAGCTTCTTGGCCAGATCCACCACGTAGGCGGCATGCTTGGTTTCCGATCCATTCGGCGCTTGGGGATTCGAGGGGTTCATGTTGGGATTTCGTTGAAAGATCATCGGGCTTGGGTTGGGGTTACAAGGAAGATAAAGGATATTTCGGAAAGCAACTCCACCGGTCTTGTTCTAAACCAGCCTCATCTTGGCGCCTTGAGATCCGCGAGGAGATGTGCCGCCAGGTCCGCCGCCTGCACCCGCAACTCCGGCACGGCGATAGATTCATAGAGCCGCCCTTTTTGCGTACTGCCCAGCGTGTAAAGTCCCTCAATGGCCACGCCCGCCCCATTGCAAATCGCGCCGCCCTCCGCGGTATGGGCCCCCATCCGCAAGGGATCGGGAGCGAGGAGATCGCGCGCCAGCAATTGCTGCACGAGAGGATCGGTCAGCTTGCGATAATCTGCCTGCGGCCCCGTGCAACTCAGCACATAACGGACGCGAAATTTCCCTTCCTCACGCATCCCCCGAGGCCGGTAGGTGACCTTCACTTCCTCCCCGTCGGGAGCGTAACCCCCGATGTAGCCCCGGTGACAAACGAGCCTGCCTTCGGCCTCAAGCCGTTCTTTCACGGCCATAATCTCCGGCGCGCAACGATGCCGATGCGTATCCCACAACGCGCGCAAATGGCGCAGGAAACGACGCTGCTCCACGGCGTCCAGACTGCTCCAGATCGCCTGATTGAAGGGACGGATCGCATCGATCACGGGCCGCCAATCGATTCCCCGCGCGGCCGCCTTCCGAAGTTCCTTGGCCACGCGACGACACAACAGGCGCGCAGTTTTTGGCAGCTCTTCGGGATCGAGAAAGGGTGGATAGGGCGCCGCTTTCCGATGGACCTGGGGAAATAATCCACCCCGGGACAAGAGATGAATTTTCCCGGCCCGTTTCGTCTTATCCAACGTCAGGAGCAGGTCGAGACTGGTCAGGCCCGTGCCGATGATCAAGACGTCGCCGGGCTCGGCGAGCTTCGCCTGGACCTCCTCCGCATAGGGATTATTCATGAACCAGACGCGCTCGCCTTCCTGGTTTTTCCGGGTTTCGCCAGGAGGAAAATTTCCCAGCGCGAGGACCACCCGCGCGGCTTCCAGCTTGCGGCCATTTCTCCCGCTTAACTTAAACAGCCCGTCCTCGCCTCGCACCAAATCCACGATCTCGTCGTGAATAACGTCGAGGGTTCCGGGCAGCGTACATGCTTCGCGGAGCAAGTCCTGAATGTAGTCACCGAAAAGGAGGCGTGGCACGAAGGCATCCCCATGCAATTCCTGAACTCCCGCCGCGGCGACGTTTTCCGGGTGGAGTTGCAACCAGTGATAGAAATGTCCGATATCGTCGGGAAAAGCGCCCATGTGATCGGCCTGGACGTTGAGAAGATGTTTCGGATCGCCTGTGCCGTAGGCGACGCCCCGGCCAAAAGTCTTGCCCCGATCGATCAAGGCGATCCGCAAGCCCCGTTGCGCCCTCTGCAAATGGATGGCCACCATCGTTCCGCTGTACCCGCTGCCCACGATGATGACGTCGTAAGGTGCCTTAAGCTCATTGTTCATGACACCAACCTGACACGAGTTTGACGGCTGGGATAATCGTGGTTAGCTATGGGTCATAACTATTAGTTATCGGGCCAAATGATCGATTACCGCCTTCATGTCTTCCGGCAGGTGGCGGAGCTGCGGAGCCTGACCAAGGCGTCGAAGGCCCTGCATCTTTCCCAACCCGCTGTGACCAAGCATATCAAGCTACTGGAGGAGGAATTGCGCCTGCCTCTCTTCATCCGTTCCGCCAGCGGAGTTTCCCTGACCGACGCTGGCACTCTCTTTCTTCGCCACGTCCGGGAGACGGAAAAAGCCCGCGCCGCCGTCCTGGAAAAATTGCAGGCCCCCGCAGGACGTTTGACTGGCCGACTGCGTCTGGGAAGCAGCATGACGGTCACCTCCTATTATCTTCCCGAGGTTTTGGTCGGCTTTCGAAAGGAGCACGCCGGGGTGACCTGCGATGTGGTGGAGGGCAACACCGAAATCATTGTCGGCCTTCTGCTCGACCAAAGAATCGAACTCGGATTGGTGGAAGGTCCCTGCCGCCGACGCGAAGTCCAGGTGCGTCCTTTTTACGAGGACGAAATTATCTGGATCGCCGCGCCTTCCGATCCGCTCGCCCGAATCACCAACCCGACGCCCGCGGCCCTCTTGGAACGGCCGATCATCTCTCGTGAGCAAGGTTCCGGCACCCGCCGCGTCGTGGAAATGGCGTTACGCCAACGGGGCATTTCCCTCTCACGAATTCGCCTCGGCCAGGAATTGCCCAGCACGGAAGCCATCAAACGCATGGTCGCCGCCGGGGCCGGAATCGGCTACGTCTCCCGCCTCAGCGTCGCGCAGGAACTGGCCTCCGGAAAGCTGGTCCAGATTCAATGTCCCAAGCTGCGAATCAAGCGGCCCTTCTCCCTCCTGATTCCCCAAGGCCCCGACCCGGTCGGCATCGCCCGCGCCTTTTCGCTTTTTATCACTGGCAAATAGGCCCGCGCTCTAGCGGTCAAATTTCCGCTCTCCAGGCGAGCTCTAAGATTCTCTGACCTCGTCCGCCCCATAAACCTGACCATATTTTCGCTGGGTCCGGCGGTATTGACTGGGGGAGACTCCGGCGCCTACGTGAAAGGATCGGCTGAAGGCATAGACCGAATTAAAGCGGCAGGCTTCGGCGATTTCCTGGATTCGCATGGACGAAGAGGCGAGGAGACTGCAGGCCTTCTGGATGCGAAGACGGCGGATGTGATGGCCCAGACTGAGCCCCGTTTCCGTGCGAAACCGCGCCCGCAGATGACTCTCCGAAAAGCCCAGGGCCGAAGAGAGCTCCTTGATGGGAAAACATTCCTTCTGGAGCACCAGGGTATTGATCCGGGAAAGCAAGTCGGAGTCCGGCAGGGAAAGCACTTCCTTTTCCGAGCGCGCACGCACGCCTCCCTGCAACTCACAAAGAAACGCGCCGAGCAGCAATGGCAACTGAGGATTTTCCTCCCCACCCTGCCAGGCCCGCAATAATTGCCCCATAAGGGTTGTCGCATCTGGAGCCAGCCGGATCGGCCCCGAACTGCGAAGCGGTCGCGTCAAAAAATCCGAGCGAAGTTCGAACGTGATAAAAAGCCATGCGATCTTTTGCGGTGAAAAGGAAAGGTAGTGATGGAATTGATAAGGCGCGATCAGGAGGGCCGCCCCCGGTTCCAGCCACTCGATGCGATCGTCAATGCAAATTTCCCCCCGTCCTTCCAGGGCGCAAAGCAAGACCTGGCGATGATGATGATCGCGGTGGAAAAGCCCTGAATGGCGAAGAAGGAGCCGGGCATCCTTGCGGCAAAAACAGAGAACACTAAAAGGGAGCTCGAAGCCTCTCGGCAGCGAACGCCCCGCCAGATAGTCATCCGGATCTGGAAGCCGGTTTGCCGCGCGCCTGAGCAACGTTAACGGATTCGCCTCGCGGACCGGATTTCGCATGACAGACCTGATTATTCATCGGAAGTGTTAAATTTACAATCGTTCTCCGTATTGTTTACCAACCGCGACTAATGGAGAATTCCAGCCGTGGCCAGCCCTTCCAAGATCATCGCTTACTCCCCGCATCAGGACACGCTCCCCAGCTCGCCGGAAAATCGCTTCGAGCGGCTCCCCATCTGGGTCGCAGCCAGCGCCGAAGAGGCGGGACGCCGCGCCGCCCGGGAAATTGCCGCGTTGATTCGAACTCACGAGGCGCAAGGTCGCAAGACCGTGCTGGGGCTCGCCACCGGCTCGACTCCCGTGGGCATCTACCGGGAACTCATCCGGCTTCACCAGGAAGAAAACCTGAGTTTCCGCAACGTGGTCACGTTCAATCTGGATGAGTACTACGCCCTGGCCTCCAGCGCCCCGGAAAGCTACCACATGTTCATGCAGGAGCAGCTCTTCACTCACATCGATATCCTGCCGGAAAATATCCATCTCCCCGACGGCATGCTTCCCCGGGAAAAAGTTTCCGAAGCCTGCCGGGATTATGAGCAGCGCATCCGGGACGCGGGCGGCCTTGATATCCAGATCCTGGGCATCGGCCGGACGGGGCATATCGGCTTCAACGAACCCGGATCCACTTTGCGCAGCCGCACGCGCGTCATCACCCTCGACCATCTGACGCGGCGCGATAACGCTTCCTATTTTCCCGACCCGCAGGACGTGCCGATCCAGGCGCTGACGATGGGCATCGCCACGATTCTCGAGGCGCGCCGCGTTCTCCTCCTCGCCTTTGGCGAACACAAGGCGGAGATCGTGCGCCGGGCCTTCGAAGGCGAGCCCCACGCCGACGTCCCCGCCTCTTTTCTGCAACAGCATGATAACGCGTTGGTCATGCTTGATCCCGCCGCCGCCGGACATTTGACCCGCATCCGTCGTCCCTGGCTGACCGGGCCCCTCGCCGATCTCGGCCTGGAATGGGATGAGACGATGATGCGCCGGGCCGTGACCTGGCTGGCGGAAGCCGCCCGCAAGCCGGTGCTGAAGTTGACCGATCTTGATTACAACGAGCATGGCCTCCAGGAATTACTGGGTCACTTCGGCACGGCCTACGACATCAACCTCAAGATCTTTCGCGCCATCCAGGCCACGATCACCGGCTGGCCGGCCGGAAGGCCTCACCAAGTCGGAGGTCCGCGCCGCATTCTCATTTTTTCGCCGCATCCCGATGATGACGTCATCTCCATGGGTGGCACCTTGATCCGGCTCGCGGAGCAGGGACATGAGGTCCACATCGCTTACCAGGTATCGGGCAGCAACGCGGTTTCCGACCGCACCGTGCAAAAGTTTTTTCGCTTTGGCAAACATCTGGCAGATCTTCGCCATGGCCAGAAACAAGCGGAACTTTCATCGGAGGAAGTGCGCCCGCTCAAGGCCTTCATCCGGCGACTGGAAGCGACCCAGGCCGCCGATGTCTGCCGTGTTCCCGAGGAGCGGCTGCACTTTCTGAACCTGCCTTTCTACGATGTCGGCCACAATCAACGCACGCCGATTTCGGAAAAAGATATCGCGCCGATTCAGGCCCTGCTGGAAGAAGTCCAGCCGCACCAGATTTACGCCGCGGGCGATCTGGCCGATCCGCATGGCACGCATCGGCTCTGTCTTCAGGCCCTGGAGGCGGCCCTGCATCGCGTCAACTCCGCCGCCTGGGCACAGGAGTGCATCGTTTGGCTCTATCGCGGGGCGTGGAAGGAATGGGAGCTCCCCGAAGTCGATATGGCCGTTCCGATCAGTCCCGGCGAAGTTCTCCACAAACGCCGCGCCATTTTTCAGCACGAAACGCAAAAGGACCAAGCCATGTTCCTCGGCGAGGATGGCCGGGAATTCTGGCAGCGCGCGGAGGAGCGGACCCGCGCCTCGGCCCAGGCTTTTAACGCCTTCGGCATGGTCGATTACGAAGCCATCGAAACTTTCGCCCGCATGAAGTTCAGTGGAATCCCTGGCGCCGGTTCTTAAGCCCCGAGCACGCGCGGGGATTCTCCGGGTCAATTGACTCCGCCCAAAGATTCCCCATACGATTCGCGTTCCATGAAATGCCTCCCCGGTACCTGGCTGCTTTTGCCCCTGCTTGTCATCGCCGCAACGATTCCCACAATGGGAGAAGCGACCGCTACCCCGGTGGTCATCGGCTACTATCCTTCCTGGACCAACAAATTGCCCGTCAGCAAAATCGACTTCAGCCAGTTCACCCACTTGATCCACGCCTTCGTCACGATTCACAAGGGCGTATTACGGACGGCGGGAAATCTTCCGAGCCGCGAACTCACCCAGGCGGGACATGCCGCCGGCGTCAAGGTCTTGCTCGGCTTCGGCGGGGCCGATAGCGGCGCGGAACTATCCGCGATGACCCGGAATCCCGAAATCGAAAATACCTGCGTTCAAGGTTTGGCCAAATTGGTGACAGACAACGGTTATGACGGTGTCGATATCGACTGGGAATTTCCCACCGCGGCGGACACAGCAGGGGTCGTTGCCTTTGTTGATCGGTTACGCCAGGAACTGCGACGCACAAATCCGAATGCGCTGGTCACCATGCCGTTACCCAATACCGATTACTATGGCCAATACTTCGATGGGCCCGGGCTCGCGCACCGGATCGATCTCGCTCTTCTTATGACCTATAACGCGCATGGTCCCTGGAAGGTCGATCCTCGCACCTACTGTCATGCTGGCTTCGATTCTCCTCTCAACGAAACCAGTGCCGACCCTATCGATGGCAATAAGTATTCGTATCAAAGTTCCGTTGAATACTGGCGCGGCAAAGGTTTCACGAACCAGCAACTGGTGGTCGGCATTCATTTTTCCGGTCATGGTTTCCTGGTGGAAAAATGGGGTGAAACTCCGGTCAAGCCGTCGGCTCATCCCGACATCGATTACCGCTCCATCGGCACTTTGCTTAACGCCGGATGGAAACGAAACTGGGACCCACAAGCCAGCGTCCCCTGGTTGCAAAGCCCTCCCGACCTGCCCTCGGAATTGATCACCTATGACGATCCTGAATCTGTGATGCTCAAGGGAGCATGGGCGCGGGATGCGGGTCTTCGGGGCATTTTCTTCTGGGAGATTTCAGAAGACTTTGTGCAGGGACACAATGAACTGGTGGAAGCGGCTCGAAAAGGATTAGGACTCACTAAACCTTAAGGATGGCGGCGGCCGATCTTCACCCCGCCAGGGAGCCCGCCTTTCTCGAGAAATTCGCACGCGCCCTGACTCCGATTCCCCTCAGCCCTTCGCGCCTGGCAACGGCTGCTGGTGGGCGAGGCGATAGGCCCGATCCGGACGTCTTTTTTTTGCGCGCCGGAGTGAGTCCGAAAAAGTATGGACGCAAAGAAAGAGGACAAGGTGAGGGAAACTATATCGGCGGCTATTTTGCGACAAAATATTAAATAACAACACTTAAAATTTTTTTAATTTTGCTTTCAACTGCACCGCCTATCCGTGTTGACCGCGCGGAAAAGCATGTGTTTTACGCGGGTTATTCCTCAAAAAGGGGTGGCCTTTCCTTGAGAGGCCATTGCATTAGTATTGCCAGATTTTGCAATTTATTGTTGACTCCAGTAGTCAAATTGAAGTAATTGATTCCAATCCAGCTTGGATGGCATTCCGTAAAATAATAGATGCCAAAAAACTTTCGAATCCTAAATCAATCTACAAAGAAACCCAGCCTCACTCAACCGGAGCCCAAAAAGTGAAATCACAAACCTACTTGGGCGTTGTCCTCGTCACTCTCGCCGCGATTTGGGTCAGCACCCTCCCCAGCCAGGCGCAAATTATTTGGGGCACCGCTCAGAACGTTTCCAATGATAGCAATGTCCTGACGGACGGAACCTATTTTGATGCGGCTTTGCTCCTAGCCGGGGCAAACGGTGGCAGTCCGCTGACCGTGAACAGCGTTGTCTTTAATCTTATTGCGAGCGGAACGACGAACGTAACCGATCCCAGCGGAGACATCGAGCTGACTTCCCAACGCAACGCCGCTGCCGGAGTTGACTCCCCCGATCCTACCGCGACCGCCGCCTACAATACGCTTCTCACCAGTCCAGTATATAGCATCGGCGCCGTCCAAACTTTGACCCTGAATCATTTGACGGTCGGAGATACCTATCAGGTGGAAGTGTGGAGCGCCACGGGCCGGACCGGGAGCTTTCTCACCGACTTTAGCGGATCGACTCCGGTCACTCTGAATTCAAACACCGAGCAGTATGCCGTGGGCACGTTCGTCGCCAATGCCACTACGTTTTCGTTTACAGCGAATGCGGGCACCGGCTCTCAAGCCAACGCTAGCATATTTAACGCCGCATCTGTTTTTGATGAGGGGGTTCTGTCGGTTCCCGAGCCTTCGACCTACGTGCTGCTCTTCGCCGGTTTTCTCGCGCTTGCCGTCATTCAATCCCGCCGTCAAAAAAGTCAGGCTCACTAACTGTAGTTGGAAGTGACTCTACTTGAGCTGGGAAGTTAATCTGAGCGAGACCAACAGCCCCAATCAACTCGGTCGGCGGCAGGATCACCTGGACGCAGAGGGCTCAGGAACGCTGAGGATCAACCAGGCGGTGGCTCGTGCTACGACCACCGCCTTCATCTTGGATGAGAATATTACGCTCGATCAAAATCTTGATGTCTCGGAGAGCCGTAGCCGCTTCAACGAGGCCTTTGCCCGGGCCAATTCGTGTTCCTCTCGACAGTACCGTCATCGCCTCCAGGCTTCCCTTCTGCCGCCCAGGAAAAATTAACCGAGCTTGAGTTTAAGGTTGCCGTTTCGTTTTCGGCGTTGAAGACATGCAAGGCTACGACACCTTGCCACGCTTGAGGCGTATCGTTTATTGCAATGATCGAAATTTCACATGAGTGCCGGATACGGCTTGATCGTCCCAGTAATCGATCATCAGACCTATTCAGATTCTATAGAATTGTTGGGCGCTGCGACTGCCCCACCAAGTTTTAGGAATAGAAAAACTTTAGCAGATACGTCCACGCTTTCCGGCGCGGGAATGGCCTGCAGGGTTTGAGCCGATCCACCGCTCATCGACCGGTTCGCTCGCTTTTTGGTAGCGAGTATCAGAAGAGAGCCGAACACGGTCGGTCGCGTTATCGAGGCTGCCATGCACCATATTCATTTTGAAAGTAATGAGATCTCCCGCACTCCATTCTGTTGTCAGCCAGCGCCCTCCCAGCTTTTTCTGTAATGTCGCGGGATTAGTGCTGAGCCATCCAGGATGGGACCAACCTCCATCTTCCTTGACCTTTTTCACATTCTCGGGCCGATTTTCACAATAGGTATCAACGTCAGTGTCAAGATAGGCCCGGATGCGATCTGATTTGCTATGAGAATTTTCCAGCACGATTAATCCACCCAGATCAAGCGGGACATCTCCGTAGGGAATCCAGCAAGTGAGCACATCCCGGGTGCCTCGGCCCATGTAAACGAGATCGCAATGTGGATGGGTCCCCATCCCCGGTCCCACCGCCCGAAGCCAAGTGAAATCGAAATGCCGGACATTCTCCCCAAAAAAAGTTTCGTAAAAACCGAGGAGTCGCTCTCCATAGACAAGGTTTAGCAGAATAGGATTCTTCTGCGCTAAATCAGGTCTGAACGCAGTCCGCCGTTCCGGGTTCCATACCGCTTCAATCTGGGGAAAGATGGGATTAAGGAGACCTTGATCGGCCAAGCCCTGAGTCAGGGAGGCCCGGACGGCCATGATGTCGTCCCGTTCAAAAAAGCCGGGCAGATAGAGATAGCCGTCCCGATCAAGGCGTTCATGCAGGGCTTCCGTCTGTCCAATATAAGCATCGGACCGGACAAGCTCCCCAAACGCCGATTCGGAAAGATCCAAGGCATGACCGCACGAGGTGATGGCTGCGAGCGAGGTTGTCATGGATGAACCGTAGGTGCCTCTGAAAGAGAAAGGAATGGATCGACTGGTAAAAAACATGTACTTTTTGGTATTGAGTAACTCCATCACAAAACTCACGACCCGCCTGTTCCCTTCCAACGGCGCGATCCATGCTATGGGAGGGATTAAATTGGCCGGGACCATTCGCTCCAGCTGTGGTACCGGATATCCAAAAAAGCGAGATTTGGGAAGTCATGCACTGGTTTATCTGCTGGCGGGCGACGGGGAATACGAAGATTCCCTGGGCACTCGCCAACGGGTGCAGGCGGGGGACCTGATCTGGCTCTTTCCTGGAGTGCCGCATCGTTATGGGCCGGGAACAAGCAGTCGATGGGATGAAATTTATCTCGTGTTTGAGGGGCCTCTGATTGATTTATGGCGCCAGCAAAAAATTCTGACGCCGGAGCGGCCCATTTGGCGTCTTGAACCAGTCGATTTTTGGTTTGGCCGACTGGAAGCTGCAACATTGACCTCGTCCTCAAAGGGATGGGAAAACGCCTTTTACCAGCTCAGTCAATTTCAACTACTCGTTGCCGATATGCTCCTGGCTTCCCGTGACAAGGAGAATAATTCGTCTGATCGCGACTGGCTGGCCCAAGCCTGTCGACTTCTGAAAGCGGAAGGGGCTTCCGTTCCCAGCTTGGACGGCGTGGCTCGGCTGGTGGGAATGTCGTACGAAGACTTTCGCAAAAAGTTCACGCAGCGCATGGGAATGGCTCCAGGAAAATATCGTCAGGCGCGGCTGATTGAACGGGCTTGCGTGCTCCTAATGCGGCGCTCCCGCTCGCACAAAGAGATCGCGGAACAGCTTGGCTTTTGCGACGAGTTTCACTTCTCCAAGGCTTTTCGCAAGCAGATGGGCTTTTCACCTCATGCCTTCCGTCTCAAGACACTTGGCCAGATCAGGCAGGGATGAGGCATGCGCCCCATGCCTCGGGGATCATGACAAAGAATTATCTTAAGATTTTAGGCCATGCCTTCTAGAATCAATCCGCCCATGAGCCTTTCCGTGAATCCATCCGTTCTGGTCGTTGGCAGTTCCAACACGGATCTCGTCTTGTCTTGCCATCATCTTCCCCGCCCCGGCGAAACCTTGCTCGGCGGCAATTTCCAGAGGTTCCAGGGTGGTAAAGGTGCCAATCAAGCGGTCGCCGCGGCTCGCGCTGGAGGCAAAGTTATTTTTATTGGAGCCCGGGGAGACGACGATTTTGGCCGGTGCGCGCTCAAAGCTCTCAAAGCTGAAGGAATCGGCGTCCGTTACTTTTCCATTAAAAAGAAAATTCCCAGCGGCGTGGCCCTGATTCTTCTGGGAGGAAAGGAGCGAGAAAATTTAATTGGAGTGGCTCGATCCGCCAACGACTTACTCACACCCCGTGATATTCGATCTGCCGCCAAAGAATTTTCCAAAGCCGGAGTCATTGTCATCCAACTGGAAACTCCGTTACCCGCCATCATGGAATCCGCCCGACTGGCTCGCCAACTAGGCGTGCCTTTTCTGCTGAATCCCGCTCCGGCCCGGTCACTGCCGGAGTCACTTCTCAAGCAGGTCCATACCTTGACCCCCAACGAACACGAAGCGGAAACTCTGACCGGTGAAAAGAGCCCGCAACAGGCGGGGGAAGAATTACTCAAAAGGGGCTGCCAACAAGTCATCATCACCCTTGGCGCCAAAGGGGCTCTGCTCGTGAATAAAAATGGCGCACACCATTTCCCTGCACCCAAGGTGAAGCCTGTGGACACGGTCGGTGCAGGCGATTGCTTTACCGGTTGGCTGGCCGTTGGCATCGCCGAAAAGCTATCCGTAACCGAAACGATTCAAAGAGCCCTGCGAGCAGCATCCCTTTCCGTGACTCGCCCTGGCGCCCAAGCCGGCATGCCGTATCGACGGGAATTAGACCGCTAGTTTGGATGAATCCCATAACCGTCGGTAAATCCGAATGCATCCGGTTTAATGTCGGTGCAGCCATTTACGGTTAGGTGATTTCCGTCATCTCTCTCACAGACTTCCCGGATTGTTATTAATGACGACAACACTACTGACATATTCGACGGAACCGTCCCCGGCATTATCGATCAGCATATCGCCGTTATAATTCTGGGAATGATTGAAGTTGGCGTCGGTGATGTCGAACCATACCGTTTTCCACGTACTCGTATTGGTCTTGGTGGTGGGAATATGTTTATAGGCATTGCCAATCGCATTATATTGAAAGTCAATACGGTCAGTTCCCAAATCCCAATACGTTATCCCCACCGTGATATTGGCGTCTTGGGGTGCGACCAGCCCCTGGTTGACTTGGAAGCAACACAAACTACTGTTGCCCTGGATCTCCCGGCAAGGCACGCCGCCCACGGTAGCTGGTGGATTGTACCCGTCGTCCGCCGGATTGGTATCGACGATGTGTGTCACCAGCTTGAAGATGTCCGTGCTCTGCAGGAGAACTTGGCCCGTATTGGTTTCCTTGCGAACGTCCACATTACCGATCACCAAGGGACCGCCGTTGGACGCCATGATTCGGAAATCAGCCAGATTGTTCTCGCGATTACCGAAGTAGGCGCCAGTGATCGCGAACGTTTTGGTGAGCCATTTGCCGGTGTTGGTCATGGCACAGCTCAAGGGAGCGTAGGCGTTGGAGATGGAATCATAGTCTAAATTCCAAGTGCCGCTGCCATTATCGAGGTAGGTAACGTCTATATAGGCGTTGGTATCAATTCCCCCATTAGACTGATACCAATAGTTGTTATTTATGCCGAAATACATGTAGTAGTTTTGCGCAATCTGCTTTTGAGTCCCGGCAGAATTGTAATTTGTCACATGGGAACCGTCCCCGCTAGTCTCGGGAAGATAGTCGAGCGTGAGGGTGTTTGGAGTTAGGGTCGGATAATTGGCCTCAAGACTGTAGTTGGTCAGCGCTTCACCCAGGCCTTGGTAGTGCGCCAGAGCCACCAACGGGCTCAGGTTGCTCTGACACATGCCAAAGTTATCTTGGTAAGCGTCAGGGGGAGAGGATACGGTATTGATATAGCAGTAAAAGAGGGTCCTTGTCACATTGGGAAATCGGGAATTCATGACATAAACCCCATCAAGATAATCGGCCTTCGTCGCCTCCAGGGTGCTCGTGCCCTGGGTCGTATATCCCGTCTCGGTGATCCAGATAGGCTTGCTCTGAATATTGTATTTATTAACGACGGCCATCATTCCGTTGTAAACCTTGAGTAACCGCCAGCTTTCCCCATAGGAGTGGTAATTGACAATATCGAAATAGCTGCCGGCGCCGAGACCCATCAACGTGTCAAAAAATGTTCCAAGACCGTAGCTATCGACACCATTGACGCTCGCCGCTAAACCGCCGAGAAGGACTTGGTTGGTTGGATCGGTCGCGCGCACGGCCGTTGCCGCCGTCTGCAACAGGGTGTAGTATTGATTAACGGTTCCCAGCCAGAAGCCGCCCCCATCTTCTTCATTCCAAACCTCCCAGTATTTGATTTTTCCCTTGTACCGATTGGTAATGAAGCTGACGTAGCTTGACCAGTCGGATTGGTTTGCCGGTGGGTAAAACACGGCATTGGGTGAACTTGGTTCGGTCGATGCCCACGTCGCGGTGTAGCAAAGAATGAATTCCACGTTGACCCCATTCTGAGTGAGGGTACTGATGATGTAGTCGATTTGAGTGAGTAACGCAGTGTTATAATTGCCCTTGGAGGGCTCTTCGATCCAGCTCCATGCCGGCCCAATACGAACCCACTTGACGCCCGAGGCAATAATCTGGCTGCAGATCGCTTGATAGTTGGCGCCCATGAGGTCGGAGCCATTGACGCCAAAGGCATTTAGACTGGCGCTGCTTGAGGTTGCATAGACTACGCTCATATTACTGAGGGTAAGGGCGTTCCCCGAAGGCATGGAGATGGTCAAAAAGGAGATCATATCAAAGGACACTTGCGAGGAGTTCGTGTCGACTTCGGTGGAACTGAAGTTGCCGATGGTGGTGGTTAATTGCATGCCGGTGACCAGACGTGTCACCGTCACGGAACCTTTGTAAGGAGTGTTGGCTTGCAACTGCGCATCGGCCTGCGCGCCGGAAGTACCCAGCGTGGTGTAATTGCCGCTGGACCAGAGGGTCACGTTGTTGGGCGCGCCCACTCTTTCGTAAGTAAAAGTGTTGTTGGTTGTGTCGGTACTGCCGACGTCAACATAGGCTGCATAACCCGTGTCGTTGGCGAACGCCGTGTTGGCGATCGTATTGTATTGATTGCCCGATGGGGTGTACTGTCCGGAAGGATTTGAATTGAATAGTCCGACGCGCAAGACTTGCCCGGCTTGCAGGGCAAGTGTTGAGGTGAGGGTAAAGTTGTAGGTGATGGAATCCCCCACGTTCAACGACTTCGGCGAACCGGCTGCGGCAAAGTAAGTCCAGAGCATGGTATATGCGCCGCCCGTGGTTGAGGGAGTCCAGGTCACCGTTCCGGTGGTGGTGTTATCGGTCATACTCCCCTGCCCCGAAGGGGCTGAGCTGGTGAAAAACCATGGCGTCGAATTGCCGAGGAGCTGTTGCTGCCCATAGGCAGCCGGCCATTGAACCATAAAGAATAGAAAAGCAGCCACAATTGGCACAAAGCCAATACCGAATACCCTGTTTCTGCAAAGAAACGACGTATCTAAATCGTCTGTGATTTGCTTCACATTTTTTTTCAGGTTAGAAATGTTACCAAACTCTGCCCAGTGCCGAGGCAAAACAACCATACTGCTTTTGCGAAGAATCGAAGAATCCAAGTCGTATTTGATTCGCTTCTCTACTTTTCGCGAGCACACTTAATTCGCATAAAAATAATCAGAAATTAGTCGTTAATGCAATTAAAAAGATATTGGATAATTCAGCGCTGCAAAATGATCACACAAGCTGAAAATGCAAGATTCCTGCTATAAAGATCTTATGCGAATTAATTTAATTTAAATAAAGATCTCTGCATCTGAATCAATTTTTCTAAAGTGAAGCCACACCAATTGCAAGTTAAGGAAAGTCGAGGTCTACACGCAACTATCACTGAACTGCTGGTCGTATTGAGATGCGAGAGGGCAAGTGACTACGCGGATGGTTCGATGAGAATAACTTCCCATTGGTGTGGTCGTAGTTCCACCACCTCCGGATGAATCTTCAAATCACATTCGCCCGTAACTGGATCAAGTCGCCAGATTTTGCCTGAAACAGGAAAGGTTATTCGTCGGCGTATAGCTTCGCTCCCCTCGTTAAAGAAAAGAAACAGATGCCCGCCGGTACCCGTTTGTAGATGGCGCGCGCGGAGCGACGGAGCTATTCGATCGAATTCAACCACACGCGAAACCCGCTGTAGAATCTCGGCCAAACCGCCCTCCGTCCATCTGACGACAGGAAAATGCGAAGGCAACGCCGTCTCGTAATCGTCTTCAACCACGAGTACGGAATAACGTCCTCGACCAACGCGAAGGTAACCGTCCTCCACTTCAGCCTCTTTCAAATCCGCTGGCTCGATATAGTGAAAATCGACCTGATTTTCAAAACACGCCCTGGCAGCCAACCAGGGTAATCGGGTGGCTTCACCCAAAATCGCGAGATGGCAAACTGGCAAGCAGGTGGCGTTCAACCAACAAAGCCGACGAGTCATTTCCGCCCAGGAGAGATAGTCGCTCCACCATGAATTATTCGGACCCACGTCCGGCGGGCGCTCAAGTCTGCGGGGACCTCTCATCGAATAGTAAAAAGCGTGAGGAACCAGCAGATTGCAGCCGCGGATCAACAACCACGATGCCAGCCATTGCAATTCATCGAAGGTCAGGCTTTCTCCATAGGCACCGGCGAACTCATTGAGATTCCGCATCCGCCCCAGGTGAAAGGCAACGGAAGCCGCCGCTTTGGCCATTGTTGAAGGAGGGCCTTCCAAGGCACTCGGTTTGTGCGGTTCGAGATGACGCCAAACGATATCCTGCCCGGGGATATGAAGACGGCGCAAATGGCCGATGTCGTCCGGGTTGGCCGGGTGTCCGGTCAGCGCAATCCCGTGGGCGCTGCACCAATGGGACAAGGGCATGTAATATGTTTCATCCAGACGCGAAGCGATTGCCTTGGTGTAATCTCGACGATAATGCTCCGCGTCCGGTTCATCATCAAACCAGAGCGCGGGTAGATGCGGAGTGAAATCGTAGCCCAGACAGGCATTGACGTGATCGAGGATTCCCGTGGTGCCGGGTTGGACATTCTTCGTGCGTAATCGACTCAAGGGGTGTGGCTCATCCGTGAAGATCGCTTTGATCGTATTGCCGAAATACTCTCCCAGTTCGGAATAAAAGCGGTCGTAGACCAGTTCGATGAAGCACCTGACCGCCTCCGGATTCAGCAGATCGGCCGCAGGATATTCATCCTCTCCTAAGTTAGGTTCATTTTCATCGCCCTGGTAGTGTAGCCCCCGAATGACGGCGTCTACGCGCTCGTCGCAGACGGCTAGGGAAACTCCGGACCGGTTTTGAACAGTCGCAACCAATCGACGGTCCAAGGCATTGGGAGCAACTTTTAGCTCATCGACCGGAAGACAAGTCAGCCCCCGAACCCGGAAGGCCTCGTTACGAGCCACCACCAGGCCCGCAGCCGATCCGCTCGGATACATGCCTTCGTCGTAGAGCATGACCCACATCCCACGCCGTCGAGCCTCTGCAAGAGCGATGCGCATGAAATTGAACAGCTCGCCACTCAACCAACCAAGTGAGCGTGGCAATCCAATACGAGGGTGGATAACAAAGGCATCGACGCCATGGGCCTTAAAATCACCGATTTGGCGCACCAATTCCGCCTCGTTCAGATAGTCATTCCAGAACCAGAAGGGACATTGCGAAAATTCCGCCGGAGGCCGAAACCACGTTTTTCGATCAAAGCATGAAGATGTATTTGAACTAGTGAGGGTCGATGTCATCTGCGTGGCTATAACTCCATTTAGTGTCGTACCTTAAGGGAACATTGATGAGACCGAGACCGCCGAGTTGAGTCGAAACGGTCTGTCGAAGATTTCGCAGACAGAAACCGGGCCTCCCTTTTGGACGCAACCGAGTGATTTTTCCTCCAGCATGGGTTAGCTTGTGATTAAGCCAGCTCTAATTGGAGGTTGGCACATCAAATCTTCAATCTCATTTGTCAAAACCGATGGATTCATTTTTTCCACAAGATAGGCGTGGGGTCCTTGCCGATCAGCATGCCACTCGATTCGCCCGGTTTCATCGACGTCGCACCGACCGCGAGAAAGTTCCCAATAATTCCGCGCGCCGCGCGCCGCATAGAGAACCGCCGTCTGGTCCCAACTGGCTCGACCATTCTCCAGGGCATTATTTCCCCAAAGGCGATAAGCTTCCCGCACTGGATTATCAACCGGCGTTTTGGACAGAGATCGGCCCGTTTGGATAGCCACACCTATTTCATAACCAGAAAAGATGATCGGGGTTGGCCAGGACTCGACGACATGCGGCATCAAGGAAGGTATGGCTTGGGCATCTGTCGTCGAAAAGGGAGGAGAACCTGCGCCTGTCGCAGGTTCCCTATACTCGTGCACGGATTTGGGCGATCAATGAACCCCTGATACAGCGAGATGTTCCGTTTCCGGTAATGCTGTTGTCAGTTGAGATGAAGAACTGGCGGCGCCTTGGCTGTTGAATGCAGCCATTCCATTAATCAAGCTGCTTAATTGTGCGCTGCTGGAGTCAGAACCGACCAGTCCGACTCCTGCGATATCCCCCGTGCCTCCACCGACTGTCGTGAAGGTGCTTTGATCAAGAATGATGTTTCCGTTATTACTCTGATCCGTCATTGTCGCATTGAGATTGATCGAAGTAATTCCAAGTTGATCGAGTGTGACCAATTCTCCACTCTGAAATTGAGCGGTTCCAGCTGCATCAACCCAGACTCTAAGCTGGTTCCAAGCCGCGTCACTCGCGTTAAGCACGCCATCTCCGTTAGAATCCAGTTGTTGAAGAGCGCCAAATCCTCCAATGAGCTCAGAATCGTTGGTGATCGGGGCGTCAGTTGGATCATCGACCAATAATCCCTCACCGGGGGTAATCCAGCCTGTCTGGATCGCAGTACCGTTATTTTTCATGTCGAAATAGGCGGGGGAATCAGAGAGGCCAACAGTTTGCACGGATTTGCCTGAAAGATTCAAAACTACAGGATCGTAGTAACCGCTTCCTGAACCTCCATCATCACCGCCTCCGTCATCGCCGCCTCCATCATCGCCGCCATAAATCGTCTCACCCGAACCAGAAATAGTCACAGAGGTATCGCTTCCATCTGCTTCATTGATCGTATCGTCGTTACCAACAATTGTGCCCTGAAATCCACTATCAAGATTGATTGTCTCGTTCGAACCATCGATAACGTCATCGGAACCGGAAATTGTTACGGTCGAATCTCCACCCGAAGATAAATTAAACGTATCGCCGGAACCCACCAAGGTCCCAGAAAAACCTGCATCCCCATAAATAGTTGAGTCGGTTGCGGTGATAGAATTGTCCGTGCCACCAAGGGTCACCGTGTCCCCGGAAGTTAAGCTAATGTTTTGATCTGTGGAGGTAAGAGTATCGTCATTTCCGCCTAGGATTACCGTTCCACCGCTACCATCAATCGTGAGGGTGCTAACCGTCTCGGAATGGCTGGGCCGAACCGATCGCGCTTTCGAGATGATGACGCGCCCGTTCCCGCATCTTAGTCTTTCCCTTTCTCAGCGCGTGATTTACGGCATGCTGTCCGAGTGAACGATGCCAAAAGACATGTCGCACGCACTCGTGATTGAGCGCCACGACCGTATAATCGACATCCGTGATGTCACATTCGTGAATTCGAGCCCAATCTATCAAATTTGCTCCGCATTCACGGCACTCGCCGCCCCGATTGGCTTCTACCATTTCACTGGTTGCCTTGAAGCAGTGGAGCCCGTTCCCACAATCCGAGGACGTACATTTGATCTTTAGACTTTTTCTTTTTCGTTTCACGCTTCTTCCTCCGTGATCGCTCTCATGAGCAGTTCCTTATCAATCGAGTTGAGATTTTGAAGATCGATTCGTCTCAGGAGCTCCAATCTGGCCATATCATAAGGATCGGCTCCTTCTGTCTGGAGGTTATGGGCGGTTCCCCACCAGTCTTCCCCTTCGGAAGCCAAACGATGGGCCATGTGATTGGCCAACACGCCGAGATTAACGTTGAAAGTCTCGGCAACCGGGCCAAGCACACCGCGCAGTTGTCTCAGGTCTCCTTTACAGGCCCGAGTGCAAGCCTCCTCAATAGCCTCTGACTCACCATCGAATAAGGCGTCTTCCGCCCATTCACTGGCCTTGTCTTCATCGTCGCCGGTATTCTCCAAGGCGATGGGCTGTTCTTCGATGATGGAAGTGTTGTCGGTGACATGCCCCAGGATGATGTGCGCGAGTTCGTGGAGGAGATCAAACAACCAACGCGATTCCAGTGCCGTCTTTTGTTTGAGCACAATTACGAAGCGATCTTTAACTTTCCAAACAGCTCCGTGAAATGCGCCGCTGTCTCTAAGTGGCAAAATAATAACGCCGCAGTCCCAGAGATATTTGAGGACCTTCTCGAAGGACAAAGGTGATCCCTTTGTAGTCAACTGCAAATAGACATCGGACCAATCGTCGGGCACCGGCGAGGTAGCTGCAGGCTTAAAGCAACCCTCGGCCAATAAGGCCAAATAGTGGGCATAGACGGTGTAGGCATTGACCGTTTGCGCTTTGGCTCGTGCCGGGAGTTTGAACCGGACGCCGGCAATGGTTGCCAAATTCAAGCGAGGCTCATGAAGGCTCAACAGCTCGGAGACTTGTGTACCGAAAACCCGGGAGACGTAGCTGGCGGCTTGCACCAATTCCTTGAGCTTTGAACTTCCGTTGCCGCTGGAGAGCGAATCGGATACCTCGACCGGAAAGAGACGCTTTAACAGAAAATCCTTCGTTACACCAAGAGCGCCGACATTTTTCAGAAAGGTCGCTGCGGTAAGTTGAGGCGATGGCACATAAACCTCGTCTAGGGTTTCTAACCCAAGGGCTGCCATGACGTCTTTTAACGTATCAATGCTGGCGCCTGAATAATCATTCGCCTCCCAACGCTGGACCTGCTGTTCCTTTACGCCCAGCCGATCGGCTAGGTCCTTTTGGGTAAGGCCTAGTGCAATCCGTGCCTTGATGATGGCCTCGGGAAGCGCATCTAATCCTTGAAAGGAAAACGTATGGATCTTCCGGTCTCGGAGAGCCTCGTACTCCTTCAGTTCGAAGACGAGCTCCTCACGCTGGCTCTCAAGCGCTTTCCGTTGAATTTCAAGGAGAGCGGGATCAAGGCCCTCATCGAGAAGAGAAGAAGCAAGAGCCGCAAGAGCCTCTTCGAAATTGCGGAGCTGAGTCTTGGTCAGCCTATACTGTCGGTCATTTTTGATCATGGCGTTGCCTTGATATGGATACCGATGATGCCTTTAGCATCACCGGTATCGCGGTCAGTCTGAAAAAATTCGAGGAAGGTGCGAAACGAACGGGGAGTAACGCGCGTGAGATTGTGAGAGGGGAAAAATTCGCCGAAATATTTGGCCTTTTGCGCTGCTCTCTTATTCGCGAATTCTTGGAATACTGGATCGAGCTTAGCCACGACGACGCCGGTGGCGTCCCAACAAGCGTCATAGTCCCTCGGCAATTCTTTCGCCGTAACAAAGCTTCCATCCAGATAAAGAGACTCACATCCAGCGATTGTTAAGGCAGCCATAGCTCGAGTGAGTCCACTGAGCAGGTGAAGCCGATGGCCATTGGAACCGAAGCGTGCCGCAATTTCCCCCATTGAAGCCCAATGGATACCTTGCGGAAGAAGTCCCGACTTAAGGAAATCCGGTATCATGGGAATAAAATGACACAACACAAAAGTTGTGTCAAGCCAGCATTCCTAAATCCTACCTCTCGCTCCCCCCCAAGAAGAGAGCGAGAGAGAAAGAGGGAGCCCTTCTCGCAGCTCAAAACGGCAACAGCCGTCTTGAGCCAAATGTCCCCAAAACGAACGATGGCGCGGCGAAGTTCGTCCTCGTATATTTTGGGTCTCAAGATGGTACGTTATTTGGCCCGGGAGCAAAACTGTAGGCATCAACTCCCTCAATCACACCGTTACGGAAAAGAAGAGAATACGACATTACCTTTCGTTCCCGCGTGCGGCTTGGGGGAAGCCGAGGCCGTGATAGCTCTGCTGGCGCGGCTTTGGCGTGCGGGATCGCACGCGGAACGGCCAAGCGTTACCTCTCCCGATTAAGAAATTCGACGAAAAAGCCGTGGCCACCTGAGCGAGAATGTGGCGCTCGATTTGGGTGAAATTGGGATGTTTCCCGCGGAGGATGTCGAGAGCGCCGAGGTTGAACGTAAAATAATGTAGAAGTCGGAAAGATCGAAGTTAAGAGGGCAGTACTGTGACTGCCCCTCTCACCCGATTTGTCTTCAAAACGCTTGGAAAGTTGCCGGGGTCTTCCGATTCATCGGTTCGATCTGCAAGTGTGGAAGTCTCCGGTTTTTACGACGTCCGTTCTTTTC
>JAMFSY010000045.1 GCA_026225555.1 Methylacidiphilales bacterium | reverse complement strand
TCACCGTGCAGCTCACCTCCTCCAACCCCGGGGCTTTAACCGTGCCGGCCACCATCGTCGTCCCCGCCGGGCAAACGAGCGTTGCGGTCCCTTACACCATCATCGACAATCTCACGGTTTACGGCACGCAGACCACCAACGTGACCGCACAGACCTCCGGCTGGACCTCGGGAACGCGGCAGATCACGGTGACCGACAACAAGACGACCGACAACTGGTCCAGCTATGGCAATGGCCACGCTCATCTTGGCACTTATCCGGGTTCGCTGCTTGGTGGGGTTTATGTGCAGGCGTGGTCCGCCACTTTTCCCAACACTACCGCCCCCGTCAATCAGGTCGCGGTTGCCAAGGGCTTGGTCTATGTCACGCCTGTGGCCAATTCCGGCATTTCCGATTTGACCGCGCTTGATGCGGCGACGGGCTCGCAAATCTGGCAATACGTCTACAGCCCGGCGGGAGATAGCGGGACCAGTACGGGATATTACTCCATCAATCCGCCGACGATTTACAAGGGCAACGTCTATGTTCAGCAGGGGCAGGGGATCACCGGAGGGTGGACCTTGGTGACGCCCAAGTTGTGGTCCTTCAATGCCTCGACGGGGCAGAACAATTGGTCGACCGCCTTCGGCGCGCAATGGGAAAGCTACCTGGCGCCCACCATCTACCAAGCGATCGGCATCTGGGCGGACGGCGGCGAATTTGGCGGCCTTTACAACTTTAATTTCGACGGCACTCAGAAGTCGTTCATCGCGGAGCCGCAGTACGATCAATGGACGCCCACCTACGCCAACGGCACGATTTACACCTGGGTCGGGGGCACGTTCAGTGCGGTCAACCCGGCATCGGGGGCCGTCTTGTGGTCGGCGACGGAGCCCTATTCCTTTCACAGGGCTACGACATGAATTGCGCCGCGCCCGTGGTGAACAACCTGGCGTTTCTTAACGGCAACCAGGACCTCACCGCCGTCAACCTGACGACCCGCGCCGTGGCCTGGACTTTGGCTGGCACCTTCAAGGGCACGCCCGCCATCAGCAATGGGCAGGTTTATGTCATTTCGGGCTCCCAGGTCAAAGTCCTCAACGCCACGACCGGCACGACCGTCAGCGCCTTGGAAACCTCGGACACCGGACTCACCGGCCAACCGCTGGTGGCGGTCGATGCGCTGGCCGTTTCGTCCGGGACCGCGACCTATCTGTTCAACCTGCAGACGGGGGCGCTGGTGCAGACGATTCCCCATGGCGGCCCGGTCAGCGCGGCGGGCGGCAATCTCTACCTGGCCGGGACGGACGGAATGTTGCGGGTCTATCGCCCGAACGCGCCAACGTTCGACTTCGCTTCGAGCGGTTCCATCGGCGTGAGCGCCTACGGCTATACCGCGACCGGCCAGACCTTCAACGCCACGCTCGGCTTCGCTCCGGCGCCGGGAGTGGTCCTGACCGCGGTCAACAATACTGGTTCGAATCCGATCAGCGGCACCTTCAGCAATCTGACCAACGGCGCGACCATCAACCTGGTTTATAACGGCACGACGTACGGCTTCACCGCCAGCTATTCGGGCGGTGACGGAAATGATCTCACGCTGACTTTCACCTCGGCCCAGCCGCAGGCGCCGCAGATCACCAGTGCGCCGCCGCCCGGCGCCGTTTCGACCCTGGCCTATAGCTTCACCTACACGGCCAGCGGTTATCCCGCTCCCACGTTCAGCGTCACAGCGGGGAACCTCCCGCCGGGACTGACGCTGGCCCCCTCGGGAGTGCTTTCCGAGACGCCCACAACGCCGGGCACCTACACTGGCACGGTGACCGCCACCAACGGCGTCTCGCCCGATGCGGCCCAGAATTTTTCCATCACGGTTTCCACTTCCAACGCGCCGGTCTTCACCAGCGCGGCCCCCGGCGCGACGCTGCTGCTGGGCGTCGCTTACAACCTGACCTGCACGGCAACGGGAAATCCCGCGCCGGCGTTCAGCGTCAGTTCGGGCAGCCTGCCCCCGGGCCTCGTGTTGAATTCCGCAGGAATGCTTTCGGGAACGGCCACGGCCACCGGCACCTACACGGGCACGATCACCGCGGGCAACGGCGTTCTGCCCAACGCTACGCAGGGCTTCACCTTCATCATCCAGCAGGCCCCTCAGATCACGGGCGGGCCATCCGCTATTCTTCCCATCAACGTGCCGGTGGCAGCGGGAGCGGTCTTCCTCGCGACCGGTTACCCCGCGCCGACGTTCTCCGTTACGGCGGGGACGCTGGGACCGGGCCTGAGCCTTTCCTCCTCCGGCGTCCTGTCCGGAACGCCCACGCAAACAGGCACCTACTCGAGCACGATCACGGCGAGCAACGGCGTTTCCCCGTCGGCCAGCATTGGTTTCTTCGTATACGTGGAGCAGGCTCCCACCTTCACAAGTACCACTCCGCCGGGAGGCCGGATGGGCACCGCTTACACCTTCAGCTGCACCGCGTCGGGATATCCCGCGGCCACGTTCAGCGTCTCCTCCGGCAGCCTTCCTCCCGGACTGACGCTGTCCGCGTCGGGATTGCTTTCGGGCACGCCGACGCAGGCGGGCACGTTCACGGGAACACTCCAGGCCCTCAACGCCGTGAGCTTCGCCAATCAGGCTTTCTCCATCACGATCCAGAGCGCGCCGGTGCCGCCCACCATTACGAACGGACCGCCGCCGGCCACCGGGATCATCAACCTGCCGTATGGCTTTACCTACAAAGGCACGGGCAACCCGACCTGGGCCCTGGGCTCCGGCAGCTTGCCGCCGGGATTGACCCTGTCCTCGAGCGGCGTCATCTCCGGCACGCCCACCCAACTGGGGATTTTTACCGGGTCGGTGACCGCGACCAACGGCTTTGCCCCCGCCGCCACGCAGGCCTTTTCGATTCTGATCTCGGCCAATCCCATTTCGAGTTACACCATCCTGCATAATTTCAAGGACGGGAGCGTCGCCAACGACGCTTATAATCCGGAGGAGTTGCCCCTCTATGCCTCCGACGGGAATCTCTATCTGCCGGTGCAATGGGGCGGCGCGTATAGCGAGGGCGCGCTCGTGAAGGTGACCCCGCAAGGGATCACCACCCTGTTCCATAGTTTCGGCGCGCCGGCACCCGATGGGAATGATCCCTGCAGCGCCCTGATTCAGGGACCCGACGGGAATTTTTACGGCACCACTTATTACGGCGGCTCAACCGGCAACGGCTGCGTCTTCAAGATCACTCCCCAGGGCGTGCTCACGATTTTGCATAACTTCAAGGATGGCAGCGTGACCAATGACGGCGTCAATCCTTCCACCCCGCTCTGCCAGGGATCCGACGGCAATTTCTACGGAGAAACGATCGCGGGCGGCGCGAGTTTATCCGGGGCCATTTTCAAGATGACGCCGCAGGGTGTCGTGACCACGTTTCACAGTTTTTACGACGGCAGCGTGGCCCATGACGGCATGTATCCGGAGGGGAATCTCGTCCAGGGATCCGATGGAAATTTCTACGGGACCACCCGGGAAGGAGGCTCGGCCGGTTTTGGGACGGTCTTCAAAGTGACTCCGCAGGGAGCGGTGACCCTGCTGCACAACTTCGGCGACGGCACCGTGGCCAATGACGGAAAGACGATCACCTGCCCGCTGCTTCTGGCCGCGGACGGAAATTTTTACGGCACCACCGAGGTGGGCGGCAGCGCGGCGGACGGCACCGTCTTCAAAATGACGCCGCAGGGAGCCGTCACAATTCTGCACAGCTTTTCGGATGGAAGTGTCTTTGACGATGGCGTGGAGGGACTCACCTCCGGGTTGATCCAGGGGCCGGACGGGAACTTCTACAGCGTCACGGCGTCCGGCGGTAGCGCCAACGGCGGAACGATCTTCCGCATGACGCCGCAGGGCGTGGTGACGATCCTCCACCATTTCGGCGATGGAAGCACCACGCACGATGGGCTCCATCCCAACGCGGGAATGGTTCAGGGCGCCAACGGAATGGTCTATGGCACGGCCCTGAACGGCGGCTCCGCCGGCCAGGGGGCTTTCTTTGCGATGAAGCTCGGCAACGCGCCGAGCATCCTGAGCGCGAACACGGCCTCCTTTACGGCGGGCCACGCCGGCAGCTTCACGGTGGTGGCCGCCGGTTCGCCCGCGCCGACCTTCAGTGCGAGCGGCTTGCCGTCTTGGGCCAGCCTTAACGCGGCGACGGGCGTCATCAGCGGCACGCCGCCGGATGTCAGCGGCGCTCCGTTCACGGTAACGCTTACCGCCAGCAACGGCATCAGTCCCAGCGCCACCCAGACCCTCATCCTCAATGTGCTGCTTGCCGCGCCGGTGATCGCGTCGGAGCCGCCGTTCACGTCCGGAACCGCCAACACGGTTTCATGGAACAGCGTGGCCGGGGCGAATCAGTATGAAGTCCAGGCCTCGACCGATCCTAATTTCGGGACGTGGATTACCAGCGGCTGGATTTCCGCGACGGCCTATACCTTTAACAGCTTCACGGTTGGCAGCACCTATTTCTATCGCGTTCACGCCCAGGCCGCGCACGGAGCGGACGGCACTTGGAGCCAGTCTTCTCCAGGCGATTTTAGTTCCGATACTCTTGCCAATGTCACCAATGGGAGTGGCGGCGTCACCCTGGCCATGGGGTCGCCGACGCTGGTCACCGGCCGAATCGCCAATCCCAGCTTCGAACAAACGTCCGGCACGCTGGCCGGCTGGACCGCGACCAGTACTGGGAACCTGTTTGGTGAGCTGGTGACCGGTTCGTTCGCGCCGATGCCCACGGACGGAAGCCAGTTTTGCCTGATGTACTCGAGCTACTTCAGCGCAGTGGCGGCGGGAGATAATTTTTCGCTCGGCCAAACGGTGGACCTCACGGACCTGTCGAGCATCCAGTTTGACGCCAGTCTGGGCCTGACCAATCCATGGAATAACCAGATCAAGGTCGACTTCCTGATCGATGGGACTTCGGTCTGGACGCAAACTGCGGCGGGAAGTTACTTCAACCAAAGCATCCCCTTGGGCGGTTTCACCGGAATGCATACAATTGCGATTCGTTCCACCGCCTTGGGCGCGTTCAACAGCACGTACACTTATATAGGAATCGATAACTTCCGGACCTATACGGTCGCCTTCAGCAACGCTCCGGGCTCGGTCATCTCCGCCGCGATCGCGCCCGGCTTTTTCTCCGGCTGGGGCACCCTCTCTTTTGGCGGCAATGTCGCTGGCTCCGGCACGGCGCTGACCGTGGACGTCCTCAACGGTGGTGGGACCGTGCTGGCTGCCAACATCAGCAGCGGCACGGATTTAAGCACCGTTCCGGCGGTCGCCGGAGTTTCGTCCATCAAGCTCCGGGCCAATCTCTCCACTTCCAACACAGCGAATACGCCCACGCTCAATAACTGGTCGGTGAATTACTTTGGCTCCGAAAGCAGTCCTTGGAGCGATCCGGTTTCATCCACGCAATCTGCACTGGCCGCTCTCGGTAATTGGGAGAGCCTCTACTTTACCGCCCAGCAAATGGCCGATCCCACCGTCAGCGGGCCGAGCGCCATTCCGCAAAAGGATGGCGTTCCGAATCTGCTCAAGTATCTCTTCGACATCGACCCGTCCGTTCCAATGACCGCGGCGGACCACACGGCGTTGCCGGTACTGGGGCTCGACACGACCACCACGCCCGGGACGACTTACCTGACCCTGACTTATCGCGAGAACACGGAAGCGTCGGGGATGACGATCAACGTGCAGACCTCCTCCGACTTGCAGGCGTGGCCGAACGTCGGGCCCGACCTCACGCGCAACGTCGGTATCGATCCCGTGACGGGAGATCCCCTGATGGAGGTTGAAGTCAAGGTCACCAGTCCCACGAGGCAGTTCATTCGGCTGAACGTGGTCACGCCATAAGGCGCCGCCGAGACGGCTTAAGTTCGTTCCGGATGATCCCGGGGCCACGTTCCGCTATCGAAATGTCTCCTGGCCGGAATAAGCCGTATCGTCCGGTCCGGTGATTGCCGCTGCTTTCTCCCCTTCGAAAATCTCGACGCCGGTCAGTGCTGGAGCGGGCCACGCACGATGGCAGCCGGGACATTCGTTGGTGGGGAGCGGCCTTTTGACGCCGCAGATCGGGCAGCGGACGCGGGTGGGCCCATCGGCGATCAAGCGAAATGTGATGAGCCCCAGCGGGCCGAAGCAGGCGACGAAGAGTGCCCACGCCGTTGAGCGCCGGACGGTGAAGCCATGACGCCGAGCCCAGGCGAAGGCGACTACGCCAAGCAGGGCATCGAGCCCGAAGAGAATCGCCAGGTCGCCCGGCGCGACCCCCGCCAGCCTGGGTTTCGGAAGGGTGAAGTAACCGAGCTCCTCGCCATCGACGACGTCGTGTGAGGGAAAGAGGTTGAAGTAGGCCGTGCCCGCGAGAGCCGGAAGAAAAGGAGAGAGATAGAGCGAAAGCCGGTCGGTCCAGCTTTCCGACGTAATCGTAAAGCCGCTCTGCGGATGCTGGTAGTCGGCGAGAAGATGGCCCTGCGGATCGTACACATCGAGAAAGACGGGGGGCGGTGTCTTCAGGTCCGACCCCGTAATCCAAGGGTAGGCGGTGGCTTGGGATTCCAGATAGATCCGGTCGCCGGTTTCACTGGTGCCGATGGAGAGGCTCGACCAGACGCGGGGGTCGTGAGGATAAGGCAGCGAGAGCAAGGGTGTCCCATTGGGATCGAAGAGGCGCAGCTGCGTCGCGAGCGCGGCGGCGATATAAAGCGGCCTGTCGGTCAGGTAATTGGGGACCAACGGATTGGCACCGTAGATAGGTTCGTCCCCGGCATGAAAGGCGACCACGCTGCGCTCGGGGAAGTCGAGGAGGTAAACCTGCGAACCCATCCAGAAAAGGCGGGGACTGCGGAAGATCATGATGGAGGACTCCAGCGGATGCGGAAAGGGCCGGGGCAGGGCGCCGGGCGGCTTAAATCCGTCCGCGTCGCAGATGCCGATGGCGCGTCGGCTGAGTTTGTCATAACCGATGAAGTAGTTCTGCGCTCGTAGCAGGTACCAGATTTCCTTGCCCTGAATTTCGTCCAACTCCAGAAGGTAATTAGCCAGTGTCCGGGGCGATTGCTCGAAATAAACGTCGCGCAGTTCGCTGCCGTGGAACTGCCAGGAAAGCGGCAGAATGTTGATGGTGTTCTGGCGTAGTTGCTCGACCTGCGAACCGGGAATGAGTTTGCCTTGCGCGTCCGTCAGCTTATTCGTGCCATCGCCGTTTTGCGTGGCGAGGTAGACTTGGCCATCCGATCCAACCTCGAAATTGGTGTAGGGCATCGGGGTGGGGGCCGACGCATTTTTCGGCAGGAACTCCAGTCCGGTGAGTACGAGGAGGATCGCCGTCTCCGCGCCGATCATGACGACCAAGGAAAGCGCCAGCCGCGCGGCGCGAGGTTGTCCCTGGATTGAGCCGTTGCTGAGCATCGCGCCCCACGCCGCGCTCAGGTAAACCAGCGCACCCAAGAGCGGCAGCAGGAACGGCCAGCCCGCGATCAGGTGCTCGACGAAAATTGGGATCACTGAGAGACCGATGGCGGCGCGGCAGCCCCACCAGTTTCCCCGGTGCAGGCAGAGCAGCAGTGTGGCGAAGTAGAAGACCGGGCCGAGGAGAAGGTCGCTCAACCCCGGAATCAGCATGCCTGGCACCAGCGGCGCGGCGAACTGACCCGGCATGGCGACATAGACCGTGGAGATGAAGAAGGGCGTCACCACCGCGCCCGCATAAAGCAGGAGCCCGGCGAAAACCTTGCCAAAAAAGATGGTGTTGCGCGAGACCGGCCGGTGAAGCAGCGCGGCCCATTGGTCGCGGCGCAACTCCGGCAGGATCTGCACCAGTGCGAGCCCGACGCCGATAGCCGAGCAGCCAAACGCGGTAGCCAGCAGGAAGGCCGAGTTGCAGAGCGTGAGATCGCGAAAATCTTCGGAGTAGGCCTGGCGCGGCGAGGAAAGCGTGTAGAGTTCCGCCGCCGTGAGCGCAAGCAGCGCCAGGAACGCCCACTTGGAGTTTTCGCGCAGTTCCTTCCAGAGCATGGTTCTCATGAGACTTCTCCTTCCAGGACGAGGGCCGCCGGGGATGCCGGTTCGAAAATCTCGACGCCGGTCGCGGGCGGGGCCGGCCAGCCGGCGCCGCAATGAGTGCATGAGGGGCGGTCGATTGGTCGCGGTTTTCCGCAGCTCGGACAGGCGATGAAAAGTGGCCAGTCCGCCGCGAGGCGGAACGCGATCAACCCCGGCAGGTTGAAGGCGAAGACGAATCCCGCCCAAGCCAAAGCGCGCCGGGGAGAGAAGCAGGCGCGCCGTGCCCAGAGATAGGCCACGGCGGCGAGGAGCAGCGCAAAGCCCGCAATGTAGAGGCTGAATTCGGTCGTCTCGGCGCGATGTTTGTGTAACTGGTTATCGAGATCACCGTGCAGCCGGGAAGATCCGCCGAGGACTCCGATTTCCTTGTAGAGCATGGTGCCAAAATAAAAGGCCGGACCCTGGATGCGCTGGGTGAGGAATTTTTGCCAGGTCCGCGGCTGGGGTGGAGAATCGGGAAGGGGATCGAGCGTGAAGCTCTGGATGACGTTGCCCTGCGCGTCGGTCACGTCGAGGTAGGAGGGCATCGACTTGCGAACCTTGTCCGGGAGAAAGCCGCTCGGATCGTAACGGAGGTAGAAGCGGTCGAGCGTTCCCTTCACGGTGAGCGAGAGCCAGCCCCAGCGCGAAACGTCGTGATGGTACGGCAGGAAGGTGACGAGCGTCGCGTTAGGGTTATAGACGGCCATGCCGGTGCCGAGGGAGAGGCCGCACACTTCGGTATCGCCATGCGCGGTCACGCCCCAACCGTAGCCTACGCCGTAGATCGGCCCCGGCGCGGGGAGCGTCAACGGGACGATTTTCTGCGTTCCGAGGAAGGCGTAGGAGGCGGAATCGGGGCTCCAGACGCATAAGTTGTCTCGCCCGGCCGTGGAAAACTCCACATCCGCGTCGAAGCCTTGGGGCGTGGCCGAGGCCGGCTCGAATCCGTTCCGGTCGAGATAGCCGAAGGGAGTTTTCTTCTGGAGCAGAAAACCGGCCATGTAGTTTTGTTGGGCCAGCATGAACCATTGTTCCGGACGTGGGAAAGAGAGGGGATTTTCGCCCCAGCAGTAGGTCCGCGATTCGCGGTAGGACCCCTGATACTTCGGTCGATGATAGCCGTGCGCGTCGCCGATATATTCGCTGAACCAGTTCAGGTACTGGATCTGGGTGCGCACGCGGTCGGGCTGCAATTTCCGGTCGGTGACTGGACTCCCGTTCACGTCCCGCACGGCGATAACCACCCCGCCTTTGCCATAGGTGAGGTGCAGCGGGATGCCATCCCGGACCAATTCCCACCGCTCGAAAGGCGGATAGGCTGAGGGATGAAACGCATTGAGCAGCGACTGCCCCAGATCGCCCAGCCCGCAAATACCGTAGAGCACCACGGCGAAAAACGCGACTTTGCCCAGCCAGGGCCGGCCACGCAACCGGTCCTGGTCGTAAATCTCGCCCCAGGCCGCCGTGAAAAGCGCCAGGGCCATGAGCACTGCCGCTTCCAGGCTCACGTAGAAGAGCTTTTCCCCGAGAATAAAATAGGACGCATGGATAGCCGCCAAAAAGGGCAGGAGCCGCAGGCCGATCCAGCCGCCACGTTGCAAAGCCACGGCCAGCGCGGCGAAATAGTAGGCCGCGCCCATGGCGATATCGACCGTGGCGGGGAAAACCATTTCGGGCACGAATGGCGCGAGGAAATGCCCCGGCGTTGCCGCCAGCCAGGTGGCATAGAGAAACGGTGGAACCGTCGTAAGCAGGTAGAGGATGAGTCCCGCCAGCACCTTGCCCCGCAGGATCACGCCGCGCGAGACAGGCCGGTGCAGCAGCGCGGCCCAGCGATCGCGGCGCAATTCCGGCAGAATCTGGATCAGCCCAAGGATGAAGCCGGTGGCCGCACAGCCGAAAGTCGTGACGGTGAGGAAGGATGTCTTCGTGATGGTCAGGCCTTGCAACTGGAAGCCGTAGCTCTCCTCCTGGAGGCTATGCGGGTACAAGGCATAGAGCTCGGCTGCGCCGAGGACGACCATGGCCAGGAGCGCCCACTTGAAATTTTCGCGCAGTTCCTTCCACGCGAGCCGTATCATGTCGCCTCCCGCATGAAGAAGGTTTTCTCGCCTCGCTCTCCGACGTAACTGATGAAGGCGTCTTCCAAAGTCATTTCCACCGGCTCGATCGACTCGGGCTGGAGCGCGGCCAGTTTCGTTTCAAGATCGGCGGCCGGATTCGCAAAGGTGAGGGCGAGTTCCCGGTCAGTGCGGAAACTTTCCAGCAGGCCGGGGATTTCCGGCGCGGAGGGCGGTGTGCCGCGGAACTTCAGGACGTAGTGGCGGAGCCGTTCGCGGAAATGCTCCACCGTGCAGTCGGCCCGCAGCGCGCCGCCGTCCAGGACGAGGATGCGGTCGGCCACCCGCTCGACGTCGGAAAGAAGGTGGGAGGAGAAGAGAATCGTGCGGTTGGGCTGGCGCGTGACGTAGAGCATCGATTGCAGGAGGCTCCGCCGCGCCACCGGATCGAGGCCGAGCGCCGGGTCATCGAGCACGAGCAACTCGGGCTGAGGCGCGAGCGTCATGGCCAGGCAAAGGCCCGCCCGCTACCCGCGCGACAAGTGCCCTGCCTTCATTTTGGGAGTCAGTCGGAAATGGGTGATAACCGCCTCGAAAATCTCCTGTTCCCAATTGGGGAAATAGCTGGCCTGGAATTGGCCGCACTCCTTCACCGTCATCCAACCATAGACATGGTGCCCCTCCGGCAGATAGCCGATGCGTCCCCGGGTTTGCGGGCTCAGTTCCCGCGAATCCTCGCCGAAAACACGCGTGTGACCGCGAGTCGGGTCCTCCAGGCCGAGTAGGATGCGGATGGTTGTCGTCTTGCCCATGCCGTTTCGGCCCAGGAAGCCGTAGATGGAACCACTGGGGACGTTCAAGCTCAGGTCCCGGACGATCTCGCGAGTGCCGTAGTACTTGGTCAGGTGGTCGATTTCGATGACCGGTTTGGGATCATTCATTTCCTTTTCCTTTCCTCAGGGGTTTCGATGACGTGCGTTTCACGCTGAAGTTGTTTCCACTTCGCCTCGAGAATGGTGCGAATTTGAGGGAGCTCCGATCCGAGCAAAATGGCCTCGTGACAGAATTGCTCTGCGGCGTGTTGTAAACGCCGGGTGCGTTCTTCGGCGGAGAAAATCTGTCGCCGCTCGGTCACGAAAACGCCGCGGCCGGACCGGCTCTCCAGAACTCCCTCGCGAATCAATTCCTGATAAGCCCGCGCCACCGTATTGGGATTGATGACCAGTTCCTCCGCCAGCACGCGCACGGCGGGAAGCTGCTCGCCGACCGATAGCCGGCCCACCGAGACCGCACGATGAACCTGCTGCATAATCTGGCGAAAGATCGGAACATCGCTCGCCGGAGAAAGAGAGATCGCCAGCGACATGAGAGTACTATTAGACTAGTACACTAAATTGGCAAGCCTTTTGGAAGCACGAGATTTGATTTCCTCTGTCCCACTCTTCTTTAGGAGCATGCTGAAAAAGGCTCACACTCAAAAATTCGGTCATCCTGAGCTTGTCGAAGGATCAGTTCGACCTCGGTAAAAGCAAGAGGCATCCGACCTGATCCTGTCACATGTGTGTGGGGACAAGCTCAGGGTCCGGCGAAGAGACTACATCGTCATGGATCGTTACCGGCTTCGCTATCTCAATTCCATCGAGAAACTGAACTGCGTTTACTGCGAATATGCCAACGGCGTGATCTCCTATGTCCAGGAAATCGCGGGCCGCACGGAGCAAAATTGGTGTCCGATCAAGCATGCCATGCGCCTGAAGATGATGCATAGCCGCTATCAATTCTTCATCGATTATGGGGACGCCGAGCAGTACCGCAAGCGGCTCGAAGAGGTGAGGAATGCCTTCGAGGATATCAAAAAAGAGAAGTGATTTGAGCCGGGTCGCCGAAATTCAAATCGGCGGCGAAACGATCCTCACGGAATCAGATTAGGCGGAGGAGGCGCATCGGTCTTCTTGGTCAGCGCCCCTTGCTGTTGCAGTCCCGTGGTGAGCGCGGTGACACCGGCGAGGGCGCCCAGCTGCATGGTTTCCAAGGCTGAGCTGGGTACCAGAACGATGGTCGAGTTATTCTTCAGGCCTTCGTAGAGCATATTCATGGCCCGCAGATGAAGCGCGACCGGATTGTCGATGTAGGTCTTGGCCGCTTCGCCGAATTTTTCCGCCACCTGGCGTTCGGAATCGCCGAGAATAACGCGCGCCTGACGCTCCCGTTCGGCCTGGGCCTGCATGGACATGGCGTCTTCCAGGGCAGGGGGAATCAGCACATCCTTGACCTCGACGGAGATGACCTTGATCCCCCACGGTTCGGTGCGGGCATCGATGATCTTCTGCAGTTCGTTGCTAATCTTATCCCGGCCTTCCAGCATGTCCGAGAGCATCGTCTTACCGATGACATCGCGCAGCGCGGTTTGGGAGGCCCAACTGATGGCGCTCCGGTAGTCGGCGACATCGAGCGCCGCTTTCTTGGGATCAACCACCTGCCAGAAGAGTACGGCATCCACGTCCACCGGCACCGTATCCTTGGTCAGGGTTTTTTCCGCTTTGAAGGATGTGGGGATAACGCGGGTATCGATCCAATAAGGAATGATATCGACGACCGGGATGATGATGAAAAGTCCCGGCCCCTTCAGATCGTGAAAGCGGCCCAATCGTAGAATAACGGCCCTGTCCCACTGATCGGCGACCTTGATGGCGGAGGCAACCAGGACGGCGACGAAGAAGGTGATGATGCCGATTCCGGTGCTGGCCACGTCCGAAACGGTAGAGGTGACCAGAGCGACAAATCCGCCCACGCCAAGAATGACGAAAAAGATCAGGACTGCGAATGGATTGCTTCTTTTCATAGGAGGGATCTTTTTTGGGCCTGGTATTTTCAAAGCCGGTTACATCAACATACACTCACTTTGACGTTCCTCTTGTAAATTATGATCGCCCCGGGCTTCCTATCTTTTTCATTCCGGGATAAAATAGGTGCATCATGATCAAAGGTCAGAAGGTTGTTTGCGTGGATGATTCGGTCAGCGCGATTGTCCGGTCGCTTTATACACAGTGGATCAAAAAGGGGACAACCTATGTCATCCGGGAGGTCATCCTGGGCAGCAAGTTCAACCCCAAAACGAATAGCCACAGCGAGGGCGAGATCTGCCTGCTGCTGGTGGGGATCGAAAATCCCTGTAGTCCTCCGCCGCACAGTGCGCCGCGCGGATTTAACTCGGAACGGTTCCGACCCATTGAAGATCTGTCGCTCATCCAATCGCTAGAGCAGCTCGAGACGGCGGATGCGGACGCTTAGTTTCTTCGCGTCCTGAAAAATCGTACGGCAGTAAGTGCCGCTCCTACCTAGGCTAGATGCTAAAGCCGGCGAGCTCTTCGCCGGGCATGGAATCGCGATGGGCGATTTGCTCGGCGAGCCGGAGCAGGTGCTCGAGGCTTTGTTCTTTGGACATCAAATCAGTTCGCAATTCCAGCACCGGGTTGACCGGCGGTTCGTAAGGGGAATCGATACCGGTGAAGCCGGGAATCTCGCCCGCGCGCGCTTTTTTATAGAGCGATTTGGGGTCGCGCTCCTCACAAACCGCAATCGGCGTGCTGACGTAGACTTCGGCGAAGGGAATGCCCGCCTTGCGGGAAATCGCGGCGGCATTCTGACGGTCCTTCGCGAAGGGCGAAATGAGCGACGTGATGACGACCAGGCCCGATTCGGCGAGCAGCCGGGCGGCTTCGGCGGCGCGGCGGATATTCTCGGAACGGTCCGCATCGGAGAAGCCGAGATCGGAGCAGAGACCATGACGCAGGTTGTCCCCATCCAGCAGCGTGACCGCGATGCCCTTGCGGAAGAGACGTGATTGCAGGGCAACCGCGAGAGTCGTCTTGCCCGAGCCGGAAAGTCCGGTCAGCCAGATGACGGCGCCGCGATGGCCAAAATGATCGATGCGCGCCTCGCGTGAAACCGGATCATCCGTCCACGAAATATGGGCGCTACGCACCGCGTTCGCGGCGGGCTCATATTGCGCGCCGAAGATGACGCCGCCGCCGCCGATGCGGCCATCCTGCACGACGATGAAGCGGCCCGTCTCCTGGATGACGTCGCTGTTGTCGAAGGCGAGGGGATGCCGCGCCTGCCAGACGAGTTCCGCGACTTCGTTGCGGCCGATGCTGGAGCGGCTTTCGTTCAGCGGCGCGAGCGTGGCCGAATCCATCAGGCGATCGACCTTCGCCAGGCGCGCCTCGACCTGCTGGGTCGCCAGCTTGAGCGTGTAGGTCTGGCCGACCAGCAATGGCTCGTCATGGAGCCAGAAAACGCGGGCGGAGAAGGAGCGGCCCTCGACCGGACCGTGATCAAGATGCGAGCCGATGTGACCGCGTTCGACGAAGATTTGTTCCTCGAGCGTGATGGCGACCGATTGGCCGGCGAAGGCTTCGGTCTGGCGCGGTTCGGCGGGCCAGGTCTCGATCGACTTGATTTTGCTCCGCTTGCGGTCGGGCGAGAAAACGATCTCGTCGCCCACCTTGAACTGGCCTGACTCGATGCGCCCGGCAATGAGGCGGCGTTCGTCGAAACGATAGATATCCTGGACGATAAAGCGCAACGGGCGGTCGATCGGCGCGGGCGGCTGCTGGAGATGGTCGAGAGCGGTGAGGAGGGTCGCGCCACTGAACCACGGCATCTTGTCGCTCGGCTTGACGATGTTATGGCCATGCTTGGCCGACATCGGGACGAAGGCGAGCGGGTCAATGTCGTAGGGCTTGAGGAACGCGCGGTAATCGTGCTCGAGCTGGTTGAAAGTCTCCTGGGAGAAATCGACCAGGTCCATCTTGTTGACCGCGACGAGCACCTGCTTCACGCCCAAAAGCGAGAGAAGATAGCCGTGGCGGCGCGTCTGTTCCTGCAGGCCTTCGCGGGCGTCGAGCAGCACGATGGCGGCATCGGCGCTGGCCGCGCCGGTGATCATGTTCTTGAGGAATTCCTTGTGGCCGGGGGCATCGACGATGACGTAATTGCGGGCCGCAGTGCGGAACTGGATCTGCGTCGTGTCGATGGTGATGTTCTGTTCCTGTTCCTCGAGCAGGGCGTCGAGAAGAAAGGCGTATTCGAAATCCATGCCCTCGGCGGCGCAGGCTTTTTGGATCTGCTCAATCTTCCCGTCGGGGAGGGAATGCGTGTCGAAAAGGAGGCGGCCGATGAGGGTCGATTTGCCATGATCGACGTGGCCGACGATGACGATCTTGAGACGCTGGGCGTCTTCCTGGGGTTCGGTGCGGGCGGGGAGAGGGGCGTGCATGATGCGAATGAAAATAGAGTCGGGTTGCGGGAGTTTCTGCCGGACGGTACGGCTTACATGAACCCCTTCGCCCGCAGCTTCTGCATGGCGTTGCGCTCATGATGGTCCTGGGCGCGACCGGCGCGTTCGGAAGTCTTGGTCACCTGCAATTCGGCGATGATGTCCTCGATGGTGGCGGCGTTGCTCTCCACCGGCTTGGTGATCGGCCAGCATCCGAGAGAGCGGTAACGCTTGCCATCGCGCGCGAAGTACATCTGCGGAATCGGGATATTGTTCTTCTGGATGTAGCGCCAGATATCGACCTCGGTCCAATCGAGCAGCGGCTGCACGCGAACGTGTTCGCCCGGCTCAACCGAGGTGGTGAACTGGCCCCAGAACTCGGGCGGCTGATCCTTGTATTCCCATTCGAACTGCGCGTTGCGGGGGGAGAAGTAGCGTTCCTTGGCGCGGGTGGAGTCCTCGTCGCGGCGGATGCCGGTCACAAGCGCGTCGAATTTATGCTCGGCCAGGACCTGCTGAAGGGCCACCGATTTCAACTCATGGGTGACTGTGACAGGATCATGCGTCTCGTAGCCGATGCCCCGGGCGCGGGCCTCTTCGTTGATCTTGATGATCAGCTTGAGATCATATTCCTTGGTCGCCCAGTCACGGAACTCGAGCATCTCGGGAAACTCATAAGTGGTGTCGATGTGCAGCAAAGGGAAGGGGATATGACCGCCAAACGCCTTCTTGGCCAGCCAGATGAGGACGTTGGAGTCCTTGCCCATGGACCAGGGCATGGCGATATTTTTGAAGGCGTGCTGGGCCTCGCGGAAGAGGAAAATGGATTGGTTTTCCAATCGATCGAGATGTGTCATAGGGGAAACTCGATAGAGATAGGGGGTATTTTCAAAATTGCAAGTTTTCCCTCTCCGTGGAGAGCCTGCTGGAGAGACTCACTTTCAAAAATTCGGTCATCCTGAGCCTGTCGAAGGATCAGTTCTGCCTCGATAAAAGCAACAGGCAACCGACCTGATCCTTCGACAGGCTCAGGATGACTGCCTTTTTAGCGAGCTGCTAATGCGTATGCGCGTCCGGGTGCGGCTTTCCGGTCAGCAAACGGGAAAGGAAATCGCCATCGGAAAAGGGATTCGAATAGCCAAAGCGTACGATAACCAAATCGAGCGAGGGTATGATATAGAGCCGCTGCTTGCTGGTGCCGCAAGCGGCGTAGAGATCCTTGGGACCGCCGGGATAAAGCTGGGGCCCGTCGATGGCGGGCTGGAGGTCAGTCATCTTTTGCAGACGCGGGCTGGGCGGCGGGCGATTTAGCCAGAAGCCGAGGCCATAAGCGGGATTCGCGTGGTGACCGATAAAAAGTAATGGAAACATCTCAGGGTTAACGACTTGTTTTTTATTGTGGTCTAGTTCATCGAGAACGAACTGGCCCAATTTGATCCACTCCTCCGTGGTCAGCCAAAGACCGGCGTGCAGGAGGGGATTGCCTGCATCGTCATGCTTCCAAGAGGCGATATCGATGTGGAGCGGGTTAAATAACTTCGCCCGCATGTAACCTTCCACGCTACGGCCGGAGGGCCGCAGCTTGCGCTTGAGCACTTCGCCGAAAGCCTGGTAGCCGACGGGGCCATAATGGAACCGGGTGCCGGGAGGATCGATCAGCCGGACATCGAGAGCCGCCGCCATCTGGTCACGGGCGGACCCGATGATATCGGCGCCGGGTTCAAGGCCGCTGGTTTGGGAAAGGAGCTGATTCAGGGTGATGGAGCGGCGGCGGTCGTGCTGCCATTCGGTCAGGGTTTTGCTGGCCGGCTCGTCCAGATCGAGGAGGCCCTCTTGTTGGGCGATGAGGGCGGTGATCGCGACGAAATTCTTGGTCCCGCTGAAAATCCGGTGCGGCGTGTCGGCGGAGAAGCCCTGGATATAATCCTCGCCGATGACGCGTCCTCCCTTCTCCACGCGGAGGGTGAGTCCGCCATGACTGCGCGAGAACGCCGCGGCCATCGCGAAGTTCGCAGGCGTGACTTCGTAGGCCTGAAGCCCGCCCGCGCCAGCCAGGAGAAGAAGTCCCGTGAAAAGCAGACGGCTTCGGAGCGACATCGTTCCACTAAAGATTGGCGCGTGGGGAGAGTCAATCCTCTCCCTTCTCATCCACAGATGAGGCGAGGTCTGGATGGGTCGAGCAATTATTTTTTCGAATCGATCGCCGGATTCTTCCCCAGCAAACTCACCCACAGCCAGCCCCAGCCCGCGAGAAGAAAGAGACCGCCGAGCGGCGTGAGAGGTCCGGCCCATTTTTGCGTGGAATCGAGCGCGAGAATATAGAGGCTGCCGGAAAAAAAGATAACTCCCAGCAGCCAGCAAATCACGCAGCCGCGCCGAGCGGAGCGATGATGCGACAGCGCGAGCAGCGCCAGCGCGTGGAACCATTGTTGAAAAAGCGCCGTATGCCAGTAATCGAGATGTCCGGCGTGTTCCAGGTAATCGTGAACGGGGCCATGCGCAGCGAGTGCGCCAAGAGCAACGCCAAAGAAGGCAAAGATGGCGCCGAGACGTTGAGCCAGGCGATCAGAGGGAAAAGTCATGCCGCGATCGAGGGTTGCTTAAGGAGGCTGAAGCAAACGTGAGTCCCTAAGTTAGCGAACGGAGCTTGTCACGCCAGTCTTTTTCTGATAAAAAAACAAAATGATTACGGATTCCCGGCTCGCCCGTCAGACGGCGGAACGCCTTATTGGTTCGCGTGCGCAACTCCTTAAGTTCCAGTGTTTGCTGGGATTCGACGGCTTCGTCGACCAGATTTTTCACGTGGTGGAGCAACGCCAGTCGCCGACCAAATACACTCCGTTCACATCGATGAAGACCTTCGGCACGAAGGTTGCCGCCGCTGCGGGCAAGAGCACGAATTTTGAGATCGTGCCCCAGACAACCAAGCTCGGCGGCAATGGCCCGATCATGGCGTTTGCGTTGAGCACGCTCGGCGCGCCCGTCCACTACGTCGGCATGCTCGGCTACCCCGAGCTGCATCCCGTTTTCTCCGAGTTCGCCAAGCGGACGAAGGTCTATTCCATCGCCGATCCGGGCCTGACCCAGGCGTTTGAATTTCCCGATGGCAAAGTGATGTTTGGCCAGCATGGCACCGTCCATGAAGTCTCCTGGGAGACGATCAAGAAGCGCCTCGGCGACGTGACCTTCCAGAAGCTTTGGAACCAGGCTCACTTCGTCGGCATGATTAACTGGACCATGTTGCCGCACCTGTCGGCGATCTGGAAACGGTTGCTCAGCGATTACATGCCGGCCAAGCCGACCACGCGCAAGTTGATGTTCTTCGATCTGGCTGATCCGGCCAAGCGTCTCGATGCCGACCTGCATGCCGCGCTGAAGATCATCGGTGAATTCCAGCAGCACAACGACGTCATCCTCGGCCTGAACGAGAGCGAGAGCCAGCATGTCGCGAAGGTCCTGCGCCTGAAGAAGACCCCGAACAATCCGAAGGGCACGGCCTCTCTGGCCGCGGCGATTCGCGAGAAGCTCGAGATTCACACTGTCGTCATTCACCCGGTGCAGTACGCGGCTGGCGCGGACGCGCAGGGCGAGGCTTTCGTGAACGGACCGTTCACCGCCAAGCCGAAGATCAGCACCGGCGCGGGCGATCACTTCAACGCGGGTTTCGTCATCGGACGCTTGCTCGGCCTCGGTGTGGCGCACTCGCTGCAACTGGCCGTCGCCGCCTCCGGCTTCTACGTTCGTCACGCCGTCAGCCCGAATCGTGAGCAGTTGGTGCGATTCCTCCAGACGCTGTAATTTAGCTTCAAGATTTTAGGGCGGAAGGAGTGAGTTTCACTTCTTCCGCCTTTTTCTTTGCGGGTAGGTGGTGATATCGTGCATCGGTCTCCTTTCCCATCGAGACCGCTTTCCAATTAAATGGTTGCATCAAAAGGTCTGTCATCCTGAGCTTGTCGAAGGATCAGCCTTCGGCACGCACCCGAATTTAGCGGAGAGCCCCTTTTGCGACAGTGGAAGTCAACGGAGGCTGATCCTTCGACAAGCTCAGGATGACAGAGAAAAAAAAGCGACTATCTAGAAACCGCTCTATGCGCGGTAAGATCAGTTCTGCCCGTCAGGAAAGGGCCATGATTCGTGGCCAACGTACATTGTCCAACCTTTACGAACCCAACGTTCGACTCGAAAGGCATCTGTTTCGTGAATGGTTTGATGTAAGGAGAAATTCTCTTCGAACGGTGGAAAATAAGCGTCTCCCTGCACTGTGCTCTTCACCCGGGTCAGATAGAGATTCATGCATTCGGGCAGGAATCTCTGATAGATTTGAGCGCCTCCACAAATCCATGGAGTGCCATATTCCCGAGGTTTTTCGGGCTCTATCGTCCTAATGCGTTTACCGACTAAACGAGATTCCGCCTCCTCCGAAATCTTCCGGATAAGCGCGTCTGCATCTGCCCAGACCTGAACCCCTGGAATTGAAATAGCATCGCGGCTCAACACCAAGGTCTTCCTCCCCGGCAAGGGCCTGCCAATCGACTCAAACGTCTTGCGGCCCATGATGAGCGTGCCGCCCATGGTCTTGTGCTTGAACCAGCGGAAATCCTCAGGCAAGTGCCAGGGGATTTTTCCATGGTCGCCGATGACGCGATTCTCCGACATGGCGGCGATGGCATTGAAGGATGGCATGGTGATCTCTAAAACGTCTCAACAGGCGAGCGTTTCCCATCTTCCACGGAGCGAATCGCGGCGGCTTCGGCCCCGATGGTATCGACGCGCAGTTGATAGATTTTCTTGTCCAATGCTGCATGTGCTTCGAGCGAGAAATCATGCGGTGGATCAAGTTTTTCGCGGAAGTGCGCGAGAACTTTTTCCGCTTCGGCGGCGCGTTTGGATGAGACGGTCGCCAATGCCTTCGCGGCTTCGGGAATCAACTCGGGGCGATGACAAAGCAGCACGAGATCGTTCCCTGCTTCGATCGCGCGCGTCACCGATTCCGCGAGGCCGTAATGGCCGACGATGGCACCCATATCGAGATCGTCGCTGATCACCGCGCCTTCGTAGCCGAATTCCTCGCGGAGCAGGCCATGAATGATCTTGCGCGAAAGCGAGGAGGGGAAGCCGCTGTCGTCGAGCGAAGGGTAATTCGCGTGGCCGATCATCATCGCATCGATCTCTGGGGCGAGGGCGCGGAAGGCCTGCCATTCGAGTTGCTCCAGCTCCGCGCGCGTCCGGGCGACGACCGGCAGTTCGTGGTGCGGATCGACCGCGGCGTAGGAGTAGCCGGGGAAATGTTTGCCGCAACTCAACACGCCCTGTTCGCGCATGGTGCGATTGAATGCGCCCGCGTTAAGGATCACGTCAGGGGCGGTGAGGCCCCAGGTCCGGTTCTTCAGCGAGTTGTCGAGATCGTCGGCATAGGAAACATCGAGCACGGGCGCGAGGTCGAGATTGAAGCCGAAAAGCCGCAGCAATTCGCCGGTCAGCGCGCCGTGACGCTCGATCAGGCGCAGGTCGTTCTTTTCGCGAAGCTGCTTCGCGCTGGGCGGTTCCGCGCCGCATTCACGCAGGCGGGAAACCCGGCCCCCTTCCTGGTCGATGGTTACGATGGGCTCGTGGCGGACCTCACCGCGCAGGTCATCGATGAGTTGGCGCAGTTGCGCGGGGGCCTTGATGTTGCGTCCGAAAAGGATGAAGCCGCCGGGTTGCACCTCGCGAATGATGCGCGCCGTCGAGGCATCGAGTTCGGTTCCGGGGACGCCCATGAGAATGTAATGGCCTGGCTGCATGCTGCGAATAGCGCAAAAGTCGCCGCTGGATTCAAGCGGAACTTTTGGTAATCTCACGGGAATGCCAACTTACGAGTACGAATGTTCCAAGTGTCACAAGGATTTCGAGATTTTCCAGTCGATGAAGGATGACGCGCTGAAGACGTGTCCCAAGGATCGCTGTAAACAGAAAACCACCTGGGGCAAAGGCAAGGTCAAACGCAAGCTGGGCGTGGGCGCTGGATTCATCTTCAAGGGCTCCGGCTTTTACATCACCGATTATCGCAGCGAGGGCTACAAATCAGGCGCGAAAAACGATGCGGCCAAGACGACGCCCGCCGCATCGGAATCCTCCGCCAAGCCCGATTCTCCCAAAAAGGAATCCAAACCGGCGGCGAAGAAAGACACGTAAAGGATAGAGATGATAAGGCGAAACATGCTGCGAATGCTTCCCGTTTTTCTGGCCGCGATGGCGATCCAGGGAAGTGAGGCGCAGGTTTCGGTGCCGGTCACCGCTTCGACCGCCGCGTCGGAGATGTACCCGGAGGTTACCTGCACGAGCGCGAACGCGGGCATGAATGCCGACATCCTGCAACTCGCCAACGATACGCGCGACCAACTCGGGCAGCTATTGCAACTCGGCGGAAAATGGCGCTTCCCGGTGCACGTCACGATCGTCACGCCCGACGATCCGCTTGCCGACAAGATTCATGAAGAGCGGATCGGCGTCGCGGTGATGGACAAGACCATGCGAATCGACGCGACCCTGCCTTCCGGCGATCCCGCGCTGAAGGCCTTCGTGCAGCGGCAATTCGTCACTGCCTTGCTGTGGGAGAAGTTCTTTGCCAAGACCTCATCATTTAATGCGCGGACACGGCTGGATGTGGTTCCGCTCTGGCTGGTCGAGGGGCTGAACGAATGGCTGCTGGAAGATTCCGGCCACGACCGCGAGGCGGTGGTGCGGCGGGCGGCCCTTGCCGATCGCGCGCCAACGCTGGCCGAGATCAACGACTGGGCGGAGATCAGCGATGACCGTTTGCTTGGCCTTTATCAACGCGCATTCTGCTACTATCTCGTGAATAGCCTGATTCATCAGGAAACCAAACGGGCCGTTTTTCAACAATGGCTGGCGACGGTTGCGACCTCCGGGCCTTCCTCTGGGAAATATCTTTTCCCCACTGAGGCCGGATGGAAGGAGCAGTTGCTGCAGGCCCCCGCGCGCAGCCACGATCTCATTTACACATGGGATGAATCGGCCTCCGCGCTCTCGGCGACAGAGACGATTGCGATTGCGGAAAAGAAGGCGGACGACACGCGGATTTGCACGCTCGATACCGTGGCGGCTTTCCCTCCGGACAAGGAATTGACCGCCGCCCTTCAGAAGAAAATTTTCGACCTGACGGCGTTGGAGCTGCGCGCTCATCCCAGCTGGAGGCCCATCCTGGCGCTTTATCGCTTTGGCTTGGCGGCACTCATCGGCGGTCATTCGGATCAGGCGCAAAAGCTGATCGAGGAAGCGCGTAAACAGCGCACCAACGAGATCGCCTATCACCAAAAGCTGACCGATTACGTCAATTGGTTCGAGGTGACGAAGGACTTCTCGGACCACAAATCGGCCTTCGAACCCTACTTCCAGACGGCGCGGGAAACAGAGCAGGTTCAGGCAGACCCCGAGCACCCGAACGCGATTCGAGCCGGACTCATCAAGGTCGAATCGCAATTTTAGATGAAGCCCGGCGCACGGATCATGGGCCGCTACGACCTGCTCGAGTTGATCGGCAAGGGCGGCGAGGCCCAGGTCTTTCGCGCGCGGGATATCTCCAATGCTACCGACGTTGCCGTGCGCCTGCCCTTACCGGGCCTGACGCCCTCGGCGGGAACTCTTATCGCGCCGGAATTCCATGCCGGTTGGGTACGCTTGCTCGACGCGGGAACCGATCCGGAGCATGGCCTCTACCAAGTTTTCGAACTACTTCAGGGAGAGACGCTGCACCAGAGGATCCAGCGCCAACCGTTGGACGTGGAGGCATGGCGGGATTTCGTGCGTCAATCGCTCGACGCGGTCGGCGCGCTGCATGACGCGGGCTGGGTGCATGGGGATTTGAATGCGGAGAATTTCATCCAGATTGAGCCGACTATCTGGAAACTGCTCGAACTGCCCTTTCTACGGCTACGCGCCTCGGAAAAGCGGTCGGCGATGTTCGGCAGTATCCACACGCTTGCGCCTGAGCAATTGAATGGTCGCACGGCGGACGCGGGATCGGATCTCTACTCCCTGGGTTGCCTCTACTATTACGCGGCCTCCGGGGAGTATCCCCACGCGGGCGGGAGCAGCCAGGAGATCGCGATTGGTCGCCTTCGTTTTCCGGTGGCACCCCTGCGTGAAAAAGCGCCAGCCTGGGCGGGCGCCTGGAGCGATTGGGTCATGCCCCTGCTGGAACGGGAACCCGATCGACGGCCAGCCACCCTCTCTTTGGCCCGCCAGCGGTTCATGGAAATAGCTTAAGTTTTTCAAAACATCGAGGGCTGGCGCGACCCTTGCTTTCCTTGCGGTTGCATAAAACCTTCACCGTGGTTTACTCGCAATCCTCATGACTCCTGAATTTCGCCGGGACCCGCTTCATCACGTCTGGGTGGCTTTTGCCCCGGAACGGCAACGCCGTCCCCAGGATTTCCTGCCGCCGACGCTTCAGGGCGGAACCCTCGATCCCTTCGCGGAGGGGAACGAGCGCCTGACTCCGCCGGAGGTCTACGCCATCCGTGAGGAGGATTCCAAGCCCAACGAAGGCGGCTGGCGCGTGCGTGTCGTACCGAACCGTTACCCGGCCATGCGAATCGAGGGACAACTCGTGTCCAGCCCGGAAGGACTGTATGATCGCATGACCGGCATCGGCGCACACGAGGTCATTATCGAAACGCCTGATGGCGACCTCGCGCTGGAGGAGCTTCCGGTCAACGCGATCGCCGCCGTGCTCGCCACCTATCGGGAACGCATTGTCGATCTCGACCGCGACCACCGCTTTCAGCACATCTACATTTTCAAGAATGTCGGGCCGAGCGCGGGCGCATCGCTGGCCCATGCGCATTCCCAGCTTGTGGCCCTGCCGCTCATCCCTTCCTTCGTTGAAGGCAAGTTGGCCCGGGCGCGCGATCACTTTATCGCCAAGCAGCGCAGTCTCTTCAGCGATATCCTGCACAGCGAACGCGCAGAGGGCTCGCGCCTGATCGCGGAGAATGATAGCTTCGTGATCTTCTGCCCCTTCGCCAGCCGCTTTCCCTTCGAGCTGGCGATCTTCCCGAAGCGGCATCATCCCGACTATGCCTCATGCACGCCGGATGAGTTGGAGGACCTCGCTGAAGTCCTGCGCTTTGCGTTGCAACGTCTCAACGAAGTGCTGGAAAACCCCGGCTACAATCTGCTTTTGCACACCGCGCCGTTGCGCCGTCCGCACACGGAGCGCTTCGCCACCACTCGTTATGATTATTGCTGGCATCTCGAAATTGTGCCGAGGTTCAGCTCGATGGCCGGTTTTGAAATCGGCACCGGCGCCTATATCAATACGGTTTATCCCGAGGACGCCGCCCGGGCCCTGCGCGGGGAGGAACCCTCATGAACGTCGTCATTCTCTGGCACATGCACCAGCCTTACTACGTCAATCCGTTGACGAAAAAGGCGATGATGCCCTGGGTGCGGCTCCATGCGGCGAAGGGATATTTGGACATGATCGACCTGGTCACAGCCCAGCCGGAGATCCGGGTGAATTTCAATTTCAGCCCGGTGCTTGTGCGCCAGATTCTGGAGCTGGTCAGCGGCGAGGTGCAGGACGAATGGGGCAACCTCAGCCGTAAACCGGCCGCTGATCTCGACCATGCGGACAAGCGGCATCTGCTGGAGAATTTCTTCAAGATCAACTGGGACACGCTGGTGCGCCCCGTGCCGCGCTACGCGGAATTGCTGGCCAAGCGCGGAGCCAGTTACACGCTGGCCAAGCTTGATTCGATCGCGCGCACTTTTAGCGAAGCCGATTTCCGCGATCTGCAAACGCTCTACAATCTCCAGTGGAGCGGCTTCTCGGCGGCACGCCGATTTCCGGTGCTGAAGGAGCTCCGCGCGAAGGGCCGTGATTTCACCGAGGAGGAGAAGCTCTCGGTGCTCGACGTCCACGATAAGATCCTTGCCCTGGTGCTGGGCGAATATCGCGCGGCGGCGGAGAGGGGACAGATCGAACTGACGACCACGCCCTATTTCCATCCCATCATGCCGCTCGTTTACGATACGAATATCGCGCGGCGTTGCCAGCCTCACTCCCCATTGCCTTCGACCTTTTCCGCGCCGGAGGATGTCCGCGCCCATTTGCGGCTCGCGCAGGATCAGCATCAGCAGGTCTTCGGTCAGCGCGCGCGGGGATTGTGGCCCTCGGAGGGTTCGGTCTCGCCGGAGATCATCCCGTTGATGGCCGAGGCGGGCTTCGATTATTTTTGCACGGACGAGGGCAATCTCTTCAGAAGCCTCAAGCACGATCCCGCGTGGAACAACCGCGACGTCGATCATGTCGAGCTCTTCCAGGGCTGGCGCGTGCATGCGGGCGGGGCTTCGATCCAGGCGCTTTTCCGCGAGCGGCCTCTCTCCGATTTCATCGGATTCGATGCCGCCCGCAATGAGACTTCGCGAGCGGTCGATCATTTGATCGGGCATCTCAAAAGCATCTCCGCCGTAGCACCCGCCGGTCGCGGCGTGACCTCGCTGATTCTCGATGGTGAAAATGCCTGGGAAGCCTTCCCCGACGGCGGCGAGACGTTCCTGACTTCATTCTACCGTGCGCTGATCGAGGCCCCGGAGCTGGAGATGAAGCGGCTAGGCGATTACTTCGACGCGCATCCCGCGCAGGTGGAGACCTCGCATCTTCATTCCGGCTCGTGGATTCGCAGCGACTTCGATATCTGGATCGGCGATCCCGAGGAGAACAAAGGCTGGGAGTGGCTGAAGGAGACGCGTCACTTTTTGGTCGAACGTCTGGCCCATCACGACATTTCTCCCGAACGCGCGCAGGAAGCCTGGTGGGAAATCTACGCCGCCGAGGGGAGCGACTGGTTCTGGTGGTACGGACCTGATTTCACTATTGATACCGACTTCCTTTTCGACGAGCTCTTCCGGCTGCATCTCCAGAATGTCTACCGGATCCTCGGGGTGGAACCGCCGGCGCATCTCGACGTCGCGATCTGCCTGGCGACCTCCGATCTTGGTTACTCGCATCCGCTCCGGCTGCTTTCGCCGGATGTCCTGGGCCAGTCCCACCACTATTTCGACTGGCTCGGCGCGGGCGTGCTCGATCTGACCAAACAGCAAACCGCGATGTTCCAGGGGGATCGTATCGGGAAGAAGCTTCTCTTTGGCTTTGGGTCGGACGCGTTCTTCCTGCGGCTCGACCTGAGCCGTCAGCCGGAAGCCATTATCGTCCGGTTCCTCCTCCCGCATTCGGCGCGGATCACCTTGAGCCAGGAACAGCCTGGACGGATCGAAACGATCTTCGAATCGAGCCCGGACGGCGTGAGCTTTACCGCCGTTCAGGTCGATGATCTGCAAGCGCGCTGGGATAAATCGCTGGTCCTGTCTGTCCCGCGCGCCGCGCTGGGAGTGGAGCCGGGCCATGAATTCGCCTTTTTCGTGCAACTGCTCGAAGGCGGCCTGCAACGGGAACGTTATCCCGAGCGGGGAGCGATCGAGATTGCGGCGCCCGGCAAGGATTTCGAATCGGAACAATGGTTCGTATAGCAAAATCCGGGTGGTTCCCGATCAAAATAGCGGTTGCTGAGCCCTCTGTTTTGTGAGATGAAAGGGGTCATATGAAGAAACTTTTGGGAGTCGCGGTGGTGGTGGGCAGCATCCTGGCCACAGGTTGCGGACATAATATGGAAAATACGTCCAGCGAGCCACCCGCGCCGTTGCCCCAGACCAATGCCACCATGGCCCCTGTGCCTCCGGATGGCGGTCCTGGCGCCGCTCCTTCTAACGGCACTACGCAGACGACCTCAACGACGGAGACGACTCCCTCGGTCAATCCTCCGCCTTCCAGCGCCCCGGCCAACACTCCCCCGGCCGTGAAGCCCCCGACCAATTATCCGATGGGTATTGTCATTCCCGGCAAGAAGGGCTTTGTGAAGAGCCCCTACGCGGAATACGCCGAGCCCGTCGATGTGCGCGGCTATCCTCCCGGAACTGCCGTGCGTTGCCCGTATACGAACAAGATTTTCATCGTTCCCCAGACCTAAAAATCGGGTTGATGAAACGGCGGCCTCACCAGGGCCGCCGTTTTTTTTGCTCTCATCCAAGCTAGCCTTCGACAAGCCGGGGATGATGGATATTCTTTGAGGAGTCGCCATGAAACAGTATCACGATCTCCTTCGCCTCGTCCTCGAACAGGGCCGCCCGAAATCGGACCGCACGGGGACGGGTACGCTTTCGCTTTTTGGCGCGCAGACCCGCTTTTCCCTGCGGGAAAGTTTCCCGCTACTGACCACCAAGAAGGTCCATTTCAAGTCGGTCGTTTACGAACTGCTCTGGTTCCTGCGCGGGGAGACCAATGTACGCTGGTTACAGGAACGCGGAGTCAGTATCTGGAACGAGTGGGCCGATGCCGAGGGTAACCTGGGTCGGGTTTACGGCGCGCAATGGCGCGACTGGCGCACGCCCGAGGGGGGCTCGATCGACCAGATCGCGCGGGTGATTACGCAGATCCGGAAGAAACCGGATAGCCGCCGCCATATCGTGACCGCTTGGAATCCCGCCGAAGTGGACGCGATGGCGTTGCCGCCCTGCCATACCATGTTCCAGTTTTTCGTGCTCGATGGGGAACTGAGCTGCCAGCTTTATCAGCGGAGCGCCGATCTCTTTTTGGGCGTGCCCTTCAATATCGCGTCTTATGCACTACTGACGTGCACGGTCGCGCAGGTCTGCGGACTTAAGCCGGGAGATTTCGTCCATACCTTCGGCGATCTTCATTTGTACGAGAACCATCTCGAGCAGGCCAAGCTGCAGCTTTCGCGTGAGTTCCGTCCGCTGCCCCAACTGACTTTAAATCCCAACGTCCAGGAACTGGACGACTTCGTGTACGAAGATTTCACGGTTACCGGTTACGATCCGCATCCCGGGATCAAGGCGCCGATTGCGGTTTAGCGCCGGCTAGACCATTTTTTAATTAGATGGTCGCTCTTTTTTCTCTGTCATCCTGAGCTTGTCGAAGGATCAGTTCTGCCTCGAAAAAAAAGAAAAGCCAACCGAACTGATACTGCCACACGTGTGTGCGACAAGCTCAGGATGACCGAAATTTTTGAGTGAGTCTTTTTCAGCAAGCGCCTAATCCAGCAACTTGTACCAATTATCCCGCTGGCGGGGCTGGTAGCCAAGCTCGGTGATGGCTTCGCGGATGTCGGCGACGGTGAGGCGGAAGCTGGTGCCGGCGGCGGAGACGACGTTCTCTTCCATCATCACGCTGCCGTAATCGTTCGCGCCGTATTGGAGGGCGATCTGGCCGATCTTGGGCCCCTGCGTCACCCAGGAGGATTGGACGTTGTCGAAATTATCGAGGAAGACGCGGCTGAGCGCCTGCATGCGCAGGTACTCGTGCGAGCCGACAGGGATGGCCTTGAGCTTCGTGCCGTCGGACTGGAAGGTCCAGCAGATGAAGGCGGTGAAGCCGCCCGTCTCGTCCTGCAGGTCGCGCAGGCGCAGGAGGCTCTCGATCCGGTCGTCCACCGTCTCGACATGGCCGAACATCATGGTCGCGGAACTGTTCAGCCCCAGCCGATGGGCGATGCGCATAACTTCGAGCCACTGGTCGGAATTGCACTTGAGCGGGGAGATCGCATTGCGGACGCGATCAACCAGGATTTCGCCACCGCCGCCGGGAATCGAGCCCAGGCCCGCGTCCTTGAAACGGCGAATGACTTCCTCGAGCGGCATGTTGAAAACCTCCGCGAAGTGGTTGAACTCGGGGGGCGAGAAGCCGTGGATGTTGATCGTCGGATGATTCGTGCGGATGTAGTGGAGCAGGTCGAGATAGTAATCGATGGTCAGCTTGGGATGGTGACCGCCCTGCATGAGGATCTGCGTGCCGCCGATCGCCTCCAGCTCGGTGATTTTCTGGCCGATCTGCTCGGGGGTAAGGACGTAATGATCATCGTCCCGCTCCGTGCGCATGAAGGCACAGAACTTGCAATAGACGTTGCAGACGTTGGTGTAATTGATGTTGCGATCGATGATGTAGGTAACGATCTCGTTGCCATGGCCATCGAAGGCCGCGCCCTTGCGCTGGCGACGGCGCGCGTCGGCCAATTCGCCCAGCTCGGTGAGGGGCGCGTAATAAAGCTGCTTCGCTTCCTCGGGGGTGATGCGTCCGCCGTCCAGCACGCGGGCTTTGATTTCGGAATCGAGGAGCGGTTGGATCATATGTACCGGATCGGGTGACTGGCGGAAATGCGGCCCGTTTGCGCGAGCATATCGGCGAAGAGGGAGATGGCCCGTTTCTGCGGCGGGCCGAGATCGTAGGAGAGATGCTCGGTGAGGTATTGGCGCTCGAAGGCGCTCCGGGCGATCTGGGTCCGGCACTCGAGTCCAACCTGCTTGGCCGTGCGTAGCTGGCGGGCGGTCCAGAAGGCTTTCCACGCGGTCAGCCGCATCGCCCAGACGGCGAAGACGAAGGGGAGCTGGGTGAACTCCCGCCAGGCGGAGGCGAGGTCGAGATATTTTTGTTCCGGGTGCGCCTGCCGATAGGCGATGGCCGGGTCGCCAATGAGCAACTGGGCATCGGCCGGTTCGCCGGGCGAGACGTAGACCGGCTTCACGTGATGGAATTTTTCGAGCACGAGCCGGGTGAGTTCCACCGACGTTTTCGAGGCGGGATCAAGCGCCACGGTCTTGATCTTCGCCAAGGGAACGGCGTAGTTGAGGTAGACGCTGTAGACCGCCCGTTGCGAGCCGATGGCGATATCGTTGGCCACGCGGTAGGTGCCGGGCGGCGCTTCCAGTACTTCCATCAGGGGGACAAGCGCGACGTCAAGATTCCCGGCGCGCAATTCCGTGGCGAGGCGGCTCGGCTCCATGGTGATGACTCCATCCCCCAGGGCATAGGTGAGCGGTCGGGCGTTCAAGTAGGAAACCGATCCCAGGCGAATGGAAGGGCCCATCGGAACGTGGGGCAGGGGACGCGTCTGACGCAGTTCCATGGCCTTTTGGACGGACGGGGAGAGAAGCGGGGAAGTGGTCATACCAATACTCCTTTGTGTGCCGGACCGTCCGGGATCGGGATCAAGTCCGGCTTGGCGCGGAGCTGCTGGTAAAAGGTATTGCGCTGGATCGGAATGCGCCCCGCCTCGCGAATCGCGCGTTCGAGCGTTGCGGTGGTCTGGCCCTGCGGGGTCTCGCTGCCAGCCATGTGAAAAATCTTTTCCTGCTGGATGGTGCCGTGGAGGTCATCGACCCCGTAGCTGAGCGAGACTTGCGCGAGCGGAAGGCCGAGGCTGATCCAGTAGGCGGTGATGTGGTCGAAGTTGTCGAGGTAAAGCCGCGCGATGGCGAGATTGCGCAGATCCTCGAAAGCGGAGACGCGGCCCAGGTGGGTGAGGCGGTTATGCTGGGGCTCAAAGGCGAACGGCACCAGCGCGGTGAAGCCGCCGGTCTCGTCCTGCAACTCGCGCAAGCGGCGAAGGTGATCGATCCGATGGGCCACGGTCTCGACGTGCCCGTAGAGCATGGTGCAGGTGCTGCGCTCGCCCATCCGGTGCCAGATGCGATGGACTTCGAGATACTCCTCCGCGCTTTCCTTGCCGCGGCAAATCTGGTCGCGGACCTCCGGGGCGAAGATTTCCGCGCCGCCACCGGTGAGGGAATTCAGCCCGGCTTCGCGGAGCAGTTCCAATGTTTCGCGAATCGGCTTCTTGGCGATGCGCTCGGCCAGATGCCGGATCTCAATTGCCGTGAAAGCCTTCACGCAAAGATCCGGGCAGGCGGCCTTGAGCGCCTTGATCATTTCCAGGTAATAGGAAAACGGCAGCTTCGGGTGGAGTCCGCCGACGATGTGCACTTCGGTAATGCCCTTGTCGTAGGCTTCCTTCGCCTGACGGGCCATCTCGTCGATGTCGTAGGTGAACTGGCCTTCCTTCTCATGCGGGCGCCGCGCGAAGGCGCAGAACTGGCAGCTCAGAATGCAGATATTGGAGTAGTTGAGGTAAAGATTGATGACGTAAGTGGCGACGTTGCCGTTCTTGCGCTCGCGGACGTGATTGGCGAGGTAGCCGAGGGCGTTCAGGTCGCGCACGTCGTAAAGGCGCAGGCCTTCCTCATCGGTCAGGCGCTGGGCGGAGAAGACTTTCTCGGCGATATCGGTCAGCCCGGCGCGGGCCAGGGCGGCGTCCATGAAACTCACAGGCGGCCTCCGGGCAGGAGATGCCAGTTCGGCAGGTAGATACTGGCGCCGATGCCGATCACGAGGAACAGCCCGACCAGGGCGTTCATCTGGAAGAAAGCGACGTTGATTCGCTTCAGGTCGCCGGTCCGGCAGAGGAAATGTTCCATAAAAAGCGCGCCGAGGATCAGGATCATCGCGATCCAATATGGCAGCGAGAGGCTCGCAGCACAACCGAAGCCAAGAAGTATTAGCCACGTGAAGAAATGGAGGACACGGGCTAATCGTAACGCCGCCGCCACCCCGTGCCGGGCAGGGAAGGAGTGCAATTGGGCCTGAAGATCGAATTCTACATCCTGCGTGGCATAGATCAGGTCAAAGCCGAAGACCCAGCACCAAACCGCCGCCGCGAGTAACCAGGGCAGGGGCGAGGTAAGCTCGCCGGTCGTGGCCGCCCATGCTCCCATTGGTGCGGCCGCCAAGGCGAAACCGAGAAAGGCGTGGGTGTAAGCCGTAAAACGCTTGGTCAGTGAGTAGCCCAGAATGATCAGACAGGCCACCGGGCAGAGCACGAGGCAAAGAAGATTCAACTGCGCCGAGCCGATGACAAAGGCGACCAGCGAGAAGCCGCACAGGATCATGGTCAGCGGACGGGTGCCGAGTTGGGAACGGCGCCTGGTTCGGGGGTTGAAGGTGTCGTAATCCCAATCCGCCCAGCGGTTGAAGGCCATGGCGGCGGTGCGGGCGGAAACGAGGCACCAGAGGATCCAGAACAGCGTCCACAACGACGGCACGCCCCGCGCTGCGACCAGCATGGCGGAGAGCGCAAACGGCAGCGCGAAAACAGAATGGGAAAACTTGATCAGCTCCAGCGTCCCCGCAAAATTTCGCAGGAAACCGGGGCGCGGCCCGTTCGGCGGGGAAGTCATCATGACGGAAGAAGGCATTGGACCTAGGAATAACAGGATTTGAAAAACCTGTCATCCTGAGCTTACGGCCAACTTGGGCTATTCGATCCGGGCATTGCCATCCCGAGGGGGCCGCATCCATACTCAGGCCAGGATCCCCATGCCACTTCGCCCCGACCAAATCTACACCCTCGAGAAATCCGTTTGGACGCACGACGATTTTGAGCGCATGGGTTGGCATGACGTGGCGATTCACGCGATTACTTTTCGCCCGGAGGTGTACGAATTTGTTTTGGATGTGGATTACATTTTCGCGTGGGTCGATCCCGAACCGCCTTCGGCTTATTTCTCTTTCTGGATGTCGCCGGCGACTCTCGTTTTTCAAAACGTGATCGGCTTCAAGGCGCATTTCGAAGACCCCTTGGGGCTTCAGATCCTGGATATCAGCCGCAAAGATCCCCGACCTCCCAAAAACGCGCATCAAATCCCTCTCAAAACTGAATGGACTTGGACGATTGATCTCGTGCAAGGCGAGATGGAATTCTCCGCCGCAGGCTTTTGTCAGTATACCCGGCGTAAGCCTGTTCGCTGCGCCTCCCAAGAGTTTTCCCTCGAACAGCGCGGGCCTGTCTCATTCGACCGGCCGGAGAGCTTGGCCGCCGACAATCCCTCCTCAGAAGCGTAGGCTCACTCCGCCGATTTCTCCGGCTCCATCCATCGCTTGGTCAGAGCGTGATCCAAGCCCAGGTGATCGAGGATGCGGGCGACGACGGTGTCGATGACATCGAGCACGGTTTCGGGCCGGTGATAGAAGGAGGGGATGGCGGGGATGATCTCGGCCCCGGCTTCCAAGAGGGTGACCACGTTCCGGGCCTGGATCAGGTTCCAGGGGGTTTCGCGGGGGACGAGGATGAGCTTTCGCTTCTCCTTGAGGAAGACGTCGGCGGCGCGGGTAATGGCGCTATCTGAGTAGCCATGGGCGATCCGGCCCAGGGTGCCCATGGAGCAGGGCACGATAATCATGGCGTCAAATTTGGCCGAGCCGCTGACAAAAGGGACCTGCATGGAGCTATCCCCATGCACCTGGCAGCCCTCGGGGATTGTCAGCTCGCCGACCTCCGCATGGGCGACCTCGCGGGCATGGGTACTGAGGGCGACATGGACCTCATGGGTTCCGGCAGCGGTTTCCTTAAGTGTCTGAAGCAGCCGTTGGGCATAGAGAGAACCGCTGGCGCCAGTGATGGCTACGACGAGCTTCATGTCTCCATGATTACACGCAACCTGCTAGGAGACAAGGACGTAGATCGGGTATGTTTAAAATGGCGTTGCTGGCAAAAGCGGCAATATTTCAGAGGATTAATCTTCACGTCGTTGACCTTTGGCTGCATGAGCCATATAGTGACTTTCTGTGGAAATGTCGAAAATCTTGGTGGCGCGTCATGCCAACCTTGGCTTTGTGAAAGTGGTGGGGAGAGGATCCTTTCAGAATTCGGGTTGTCTCAAGGCCTTTTATCAACAACTGGTCAAAGACGGGGTTAACCGGTTTGTCGTCGACCTGGACGCTTGTACTTACCTCGACAGCACCTTCCTCGGCATCCTGCTTGGGCTGGGCCTTCAGTTGAAGAATGCCGGAAATGGCCTTCTTCATATTCTCAATGCGAGCCCCCGCAATCTGGAGCTTCTGCGCAACCTGGGGCTCGATCGATTGATCCATATCGATGGCCGTTCCAACGATAAAGGCTCTGATTCCGAAAAGGCTCTCAATGGCATCAACGGCCAGCATGTGGATCTGAACGGCGTGACGGAAAAAGACCTCGAAGAAATGCCCTGTCCCGTCCCGACCCGCGCCGAAGCCGCGCCGACCATCCTCGAGGCGCACGAGAATCTGATGGAATTCGATCCCCGTAACGTGCCCAAGTTTAAGGACGTCGTGGAGTTTTTGCGCGAAGACCTCGGCCAGCCTGCGCGTTAGGGCCTCTTAGTGCTAACCGCCCTCGGCCATCAGGCCACGGCGGCTGTTTCTACCGCCGGGCCAATTCGACCCCGCCAAGGGGAGCCGCGCCTCATCCGAAGAGAGCTGCTGGAGTTTTGCCTTGCGGCGGCGAGGTGTGTTCGTTAGAGACGATAACGGGTACACTCCCTGATCACGGTCAACGCCGACGGGCGAAAGCGTAAGCGCGGCCCCGCCGTTGCTTGGTAAATGCGAGGAGTGTGGCCGTAGGAGATTCCCGTCAGGCGACGATTCACATTATGCATGGCTCGGTCTGGTATTTCGTCATTTGCGGCCTTGCGGTCGTGGTGGGCGCGCTCTATTTGCGAAGAAAACTGCGCCTGAGCCATCAGTTCCAGAACAAGCTGCAACAGGAGTTTGTCGCCCTCCAGCAGGAGAAGAAGATCGTCTACGATTTCCTTCATGATCTCGGCGAGGCGTTCACGGAGGAGATCGACCGGGAGCATCTGCTGCGCATCATCGTCACCTGCGCACGGAAGGTCACGGCGGCCAAGGGCGCGGCCATTTATCTTTGGAATGTCGACCGGGACAAGCTGATCGCCGCCATCATTAGCGGAGCATTCCCGCCTCCCTTGAAGGTCGACAACATCGTCGCGGACCAGCTCGCCGCCCGTCAGGAAGATCTGGAAGCCTTCCTGACCCTCGAGGCCATTCCCGCCGATTCGGGGGCCGTCATCGCGGAAGTGGCGCGGAGCGGCGTGGCCGTCCACGCGGAACAGGCCGATGCGGATAATCGCTTCCCCTGGTTTCGCCAGAAAGTTTTGCAGACCGAGACCTATCTCGCCGTGCCTCTCCACTACCGCGAAGAGCAACTGGGCGTGCTCGCCCTGGCCAATCGCGAGGAGGGGAAATCCTTCAGCCGGGCCGATTTTGACCTGATCAAATCGGTGGCCGACCAGGCCGCTTACTCCCTCCAGCACGCCAAAATCTACCGGCAGTTGACCGAGAAGAAGCGGCTCGACCATGACATCGAGGTGGCGCGGGAAATCCAGCGCATCCTGCTCCCGGCCAGTGCTCCGCAGGTGGAGGGCTTCAACTGCGCCGCGATGAACATTCCCGCCCAGGAAGTCAGCGGCGATTACTTCGATTTCATCCAGATCGACGAGCATCGCTGGGGCGTGGCCGTCGCGGATGTCAGCGGCAAGGGCGTCCCGGCTTCCCTCATCATGGCAATGTGTCGCAGCGTCCTGCGCAGCAAGGCCCCCGGTAACACCTCTCCCGCCCAGGTCCTGCGCGAGGTAAACCGCCAGCTCTATCCCGATATCCGCGAGGACATGTTTATCACCATGCTCTATCTGATCATGGATGGGTCCGGAACGATTACCCTGGCCCGGGCCGGACACGAAGCCGCCCTGCTATGCCGGGACCATTTTCGGCACATCGAAGCAATTGAAGCGCCCGGCATGGCGCTCGGAATCGATGCTGGCGATGTCTTTGACGAAGTAATTAAGGATGTTACAGTGAACCTTTCGCCCCTCGATACCGTGGTGGCGTATACCGATGGAATTAACGAAGCGCTCGATGCAGAAGGAAATGAATTTGGTCAGGAACAATTGAAGGCCGTCTTGCAGGCGGCAGGGCCTCAGAGCGTCGATTTTCTGGTGAAAACGATCGTCGAGCGGGTGCAGAACTTCAGTAGCGGACATCCGCAGAATGACGACATTACTTTAGCCGCCGTGCAGCGCAGTGAGTGAAAGACAAATATAGATATGAGTTCGCAAGAAGCAGATACCAACGAAACAGTGCCCGTCGAAACGCCGGAGGCGGAGCCCGCCGTCATTACGGTCTCGAATGAGGCCTACAAGGCCACGACCCAACTCGCGGCCCAGGCCGCCGATTTAAAGGATCGCCTCCTTCGCATCCAGGCCGAATGGGACAATTCCCGCAAGCGGATCATGAAGGAAAAGGAAGACGCCGTGCGCTACGCTGCGGAGGGTTTCGTGGAGAAGCTTCTTCCCGTCCTGGATAATTTCGAGATGGGCATGCAGGCCGCAAAAACGGCGACCGATGCCAAGGCCATCGCGCAGGGTTTCGAGATGGTGCTCGCGCAATTTCAGCAGGTGCTCCGCGACGCCGGGGTGGAAGCGGTCGATGCGGTTGGCCATCCTTTTGATCCGCATCGCCACGAAGCGCTCGGTCACCAGGAATCGGACGAGCATCCGGAAGGTCACGTCCTCATGCAGATGCGCAAGGGCTACAAGTTGAAGGACCGGCTGCTGCGCGCCGCCTCGGTTTTTGTCGCCAAGGCACGGGAGAAGAAGGACTAAATGGCGACGACGAAACGCGACTACTATGAAGTGCTCGGCGTGGAGCGCAGTGCCACCCCCGAGGAGATCAAGAAGGCCTATCGCAAGCTGGCGGTGAAGCATCACCCGGACAAGAACCCGGGCGACAAATCGGCCGAGGACAAGTTCAAGGAATTGGGCGAAGCCTACGAAGTACTGAGCAATCCCGAGAAGCGGGGCGCTTACGACCGTTACGGCCATCAGGCGTTCGCGCCCGGCGGCATGGGCGGTGGTGGCTTCGGACAGGGGACGCACGATCCGTTCGACGTTTTCCGCGAGGTGTTCGGCGGTGGACGCGGCGGCAGTGGTGGCGGCGGCATTTTCGAAGGGATCTTCGGCGAAGCCTTTGGCCAGGAATCGGGCGAACGGGGCGGACGCGGTCGCGGCGCGGATTTGCGCTACGATATGCGGATCACTTTTCTGGAAGCGGCTCATGGCGTGGAGAAGGAGATCGAGATCTCCAAGCTTCAGTCCTGCGATACCTGTCACGGCTCTGGGGCCGAGCCGGGCAGCAAGGTTACGACCTGCCCGACCTGCGGCGGCCAGGGCCAGGTGGCGGTCACGCGTGGCTTCTTCAATATCGCGCAGACTTGCCCCAAATGCCGTGGCGCGGGACAGGTGATCGAGAAGCCCTGCCATACCTGCCGGGGTGAAGGGCGCGTCGAGAAGACGAGCAAGATCAAGATTAAGATTCCCGCCGGGGTCGAGGACGGCACGCGTCTGCGTTCGACCGGCCAGGGTGAAGGCGGCGTGCGGGGCGGTCCCGCCGGCGATCTTTATGTCGTGCTGCACGTGGAACCGCATGACCTTTTCCAACGCGACGGGACCGATCTCTTTTGCAACGTGCCAATCAGCTTCGCCAAGGCGGCGCTGGGCGGCGAGATCAAGGTGCCGACGCTGGAAGGAAGCGCTCTGCTGAAGATTCCGGCGGGCACACCCTCGAACAAGGTGTTCCGGTTGCGCGGCAAGGGATTTCCCGAAGTGCACGGGCGCGGCGTGGGCGATCTGCACGTGAAGCTTTATGTCGAGGTGCCGACCCGGCTGAGTTCCGATCAACGCGCGAAGTTACAGGCGTTCGCGGAGAGTTGCGACGAACATACCCATCCCGAGGAAAACTCGTTTTTCCGCAAGGCCAAGGACTTCTTTAAATGAAACGCTACTACGCTCCCTCACTCGACCTCGGCGCGCTCGACGCGGAACAGTCCCATCATTGCGTCCAGGTGATGCGGCAGGGCGTGGGCGATGTCTTCACCGTTTTCAACGGGCAGGGCATCGAGGCCAAGGCGCGCGTGACGGAAGTGGCACGCGACGAGGTGAAATTCCAGGTGCTGGCGAAGGCGACCTCGGCCCGTGCGACCCATCCGGTCTGGCTGGCCCAGGCGTTGACCAAGCCGAAGTCGATGGATCTGATTTTACAGAAAGCGACCGAGCTCGGTGTGTCGGAGCTCGCTCCCTTGCAATCCGATCACAGCATCGCGCAGGTTGATGACGAGAAGGCCGAGGCGAAGGTGGAAAAGTGGCGCAAGCTGACCATCGAGGCCGCCAAGCAGTGCGGACAGAACTGGCTTCCTTCCGTGCATCCGCCGCGCCCACCGAAGGATTTCATCGCGGAGATTCCGCGCGGCGCGGTCAAATTAATCGCCTCACTCCAGAACGAAGCGAAGCCGCT